>DASSKC010000033.1:0-13800 GCA_035690885.1 Oleiagrimonas sp.
GGTGACCGACAGCACCGGCATCAACCTGCGCCTGCACTGGATCGTGAAGCCGGGCAGCGATTTGTACGTGGTGTACAACCACGGCATCGAGCCGCAACTGGCCGACCTGCATCGCGCGCCGCCAAGCGGCAACAAGATCGCGGTGAAGTTGCGTTGGAACTTCTATCGTTGAGCATGAGACCATGACCAAGGTACCGAGTTTCCAGCCTGGCGCACGATTGGTTGCGCAACGTCACATGACCCGCCCCAACACCAGCCACTCGTTGTTCTCCGATGAGGTGTCGCAGACGCCCTCGCGCAAGGTGATCGCTACCGATGCATGGTTGTTGCGCGGGTTTGCGCAGGTCGATGGCGCGGTATTGTTTGCCGCGTTGCAACCCATTGTGCAGCAGGCCGGATTGCGCCGGATGCTGACCCCGGGCGGGCGCCGCATGTCGGTGTACAACACCAATTGCGGACCGCTGGGCTGGGTGTCGGATCGACGTGGTTATCGCTACGTCGCCAATGATCCGCTGACGGATACACCATGGCCGACGATGCCGGATGCGTTTGCAACGCTGGCCGATGCGGCCGCCAGAGACGCCGGGTTCGGAGCGTTTGTTCCCGACGCGTGCCTGGTCAACATTTACGAACCGGGCACGCGACTGTCGTTGCATCAGGACCGCGACGAGCGCGACTTCGATGCGCCGATCGTGTCGGTGTCGCTGGGCCTGCCGGCTACGTTCCTGTTCGGTGGCGCCACACGCAAGGAACGACCCCGGCGCGTATCGCTGTTGCATGGCGATGTGGTGGTGTGGGGCGGTGCCTCACGCCTGGCCTTCCATGGCGTCGCGCCGCTGGCCGATGGCGAGCATCCGCTCACGGGCCGCCGGCGCATCAATCTGACATTCCGCAAGGCGAGCTAATCCTGCGGTGCGGGCGACACCACCGGCTCGTCCGAACCCAGCGTCGACACCTGAGCGCGCGGCGGCTTCATCATCTTTGCCTCGCGCCAGCGGCCGAAGCGGTAGTACACCAGCGCCATGATGAGTGTGCAGGCCGAGGCCAGCGGATAGCTCCACCACACGGCATCGGGGCCCATGTATTCGCGCATGACCCAAGCGAACGGGATGCGCAGGCCCCACAGCGAGATGACCAGGATCACCAGCGGCGGGATCACCGCGCCGGTGGAGCGGATCACGCCGAACAGCACGAAGGTGATGCTCATGCACACGAACGCCCAGACCACTATGGCATTCAGATGTTGCCCCATGGCCAGCGCGTGGCTGTCGCCGGGCAGGAACAGGCCCAGCGCTTCGTGGCTGAAGATCAGGATGACGGCGACCAGGATGCCGGTCATGACCAGGTTGTAGGCCACGCCGGCGCCGGTCAGGCGGTCGACGCGGTGCCACAGGCCGGCGCCCACGTTCTGCGCGGCCATCGACGCCACCGCGCTGCCGACCGCCAGCGACGGCATCTGGATGTAGCGCCATAGTTGCAGCGCCGCGCCGTAGGCGGCCGTCATTTCCGAGCCGTAGACGTTGATGAGCGTGATCAGGACCAGGCCGGACGACGAAATCACGATCATCTGCATGCCCATCGGCAGGCCCTTGACGATCATGGACTTGAGGATGTGCCAGTCGGGCTTGAGGTAATGCCACTCGTGGCGGTGCAGCCACAAAAAATGCTTGCGCCGATACATGTAGGTCAGCAGGCCGACCAGCGCGACGACTTGTGCGATCAACGTGGCCAGCGCCGAACCGGCAATGCCCAGGGCCGGCACCGGTCCCCAGCCGAAGATCAGCAGCGGGTTCAGCGAGATGTCGATGATCACCGACAGCACCATGAACCAGAACGGCGTGTGCGAATCGCCGGCACCGCGCAACGTCATGCGCAGCAGGATGTAGAAGTACATCGCCGGCAGCGCGATGAAGATCACGCGCAGGTAGGCGATGGCGTAGGGCAGCGCGTCGGGCGGCGTGCGCATCAGCGTGAGCAGCTCCGGCGCAAAAATGTAGCCGACGATGGCGCCTGCGGTGGCCAGGCCGACGAAGAACGTGACGCCGGTGCCGAACACGCGTTTGGCCTCGTCGATCTTGCGCGCACCCATGGCCTGACCGATCAGGATGGTGCTGGCCATGGAGATGCCGAACACCGAGCCGAGCAGCAGAAACAGCACCAGGTTGGCGTTGGAGCTGGCGGTCAGCTGTGCTTCGCCGAGAAAGTGTCCGATCCAGATCGAGTTGACCGACACGTTCAGCGATTGCAGCACGTTGCTGCCCAGGATCGGCAGCGAAAAGATGATCAGCGTCCTGGCGATAGGGCCGGTGGTGAGCGCGTGGTTGTGCGCGGGTGCGCTCATCGGGCGTCGTCCTTGTCGTCCCAGGCCATGGTGGCCAAGCGGCTGGCATGTTCGCGGATGTCCCTGGGCCAGCGCGCGATGTGCTGGGTGAACTGTTGACGATTGCCGCGGTAGAACGCGCGCAGGGCTTCCTCGAAGCCGGCGCGGTCACCGGCCATGGCGTGCATGAAGCGATAGGCCGCTTCGCTCGATTGGCGTGCGCGCTCGCTGGAATTGTTGCCATGCATGGCGCTTTCCACCAGCCGTCGCAACACGGCCGAGGCGCCGCCGCGTTGTGCTTTGAGCCAGTCCCAGTGACGCGGCATCAAGGTGACTTCGCGCGCGACCACGCCCAGGCGCGGGCGACCGGGGCCACGTGCGTCCGCCGGTTGCGCGGCCGGTTCCAGTTGCGCGGCAATTTGCTCCGGCGAACCCTGCGGATTGAGTTCGATCTGACGGCTGGTGCGGTCATCGAACACCAGAATCTGTATGCCGGGATGCTTGTCGTGGCTGTGGCGCACGGCCTTGGCCACGTCGATCGGGCTGCCGACAGCGATGCGGTGCGGCCCGGCAAAGGCGGTATAGGTGGGAATGGCTGGCATGATCGAATGTCGTGCGCATGAGGATGGATGCCAGATAATACCCGGATAAAATATCTTGTCAATATGACCCGGGTAATATTGTCTCGGCAACGTTGCGTGCGCGTCCGCGCGAAGCCCCTCCGGAGGCAGAGTCCGGTAGGTCGGGCATTGCCCGACAAGCTGCGCGCATGCGCTCATGAAAGTTTTTTGGCGGGCAGTGCCCGCCCTACGAGCTAAATCAGTGCTGGCAATGCGGGCAAAAGAACGTGTTGCGCTGGCCCAGCACGCGGGCCCGGATCGGGCTGCCGCAATGGCGGCAAGTCTCGCCGGCGCGCCCATATACTTGAAGCTCCTGTTCGAAATAGCCGGGTGCGCCGTCGGGGCGGATGAAATCGCGCAGCGTGGTGCCGCCGCGCTCGATGGCGTGGGCCAGGATGTCCTGCACGGCCGCGGCCAGCATGCGGTAGCGTTCGCGCGAGACGCGCCCGGCGGCGCGTGCCGGATGGATGCCGGCCCTGAACAGCGCTTCGCTGGCGTAGATGTTGCCGACCCCGACCACGACGGCCTGATCCATGATGAACGTTTTGACCGCGGCCCGGCGTCCGCGCGACGCGCGCCATAGATGATCGCCGTCGAAATCGGCCGACAACGGTTCCGGGCCAAGACCGGCGAGCAATGGGTGGACCTCGCCGAGCGGTTGCCACAGAAGGCAGCCGAAGCGGCGCGGATCGTTGAAACGCAACACGCGAGCGTGCTCCAGCTGCAAGTCGTAATGATCGTGCTTGCCGACCGGCGTGGCCGCGTCGACGACCCGCAGGCTGCCGGACATGCCCAGGTGCAGCAGTGCGCTGCCGATGGCCGTGTTCAGCAGCAGGTACTTGGCCCGGCGCGTGACCGAGTCGATGCGTTGGCCGGGCAACATTTGTTCGATGGCGGCGGGAATCGGCCAGCGCAGGTCGCGCCGGCGCAAGGTCACCCGCTGGATGCGGTGCCCTTCCAGCCAGGGCGCGATGCCGCGGCGTGTGGTTTCGACTTCGGGCAGTTCGGGCATGGCGTTACGGCGATGCCGACTCGATATCCACGGTCAGGCCCATGTGTGGCGCCGCCGCCAGGGTCACTTGCGTGGTCGTGCGCATGGCCAGCGCTTCGAGCAGAGCCAGGCCGCGTGCTGCCGGGTTGCCGCGAGCCAGGGCCGCGGCCAACGGCTGTTGCGGCAGGTCTTCATCGGCGACCGCGGCGCCGCAAGCCAGGCGCATCCGCGCCGCGGCGCTCGAGCTGGCGCGCGGCGACAGCAACAATGCACAGGCAAACGGCTGCTGCACCGCCATTACTTCGCGCAGCGGGCCGCTGCCGGGGTCGTCGTGGGCGACCAGCAAGATGGGGTGATCCTCGACCGTGGCCTGGACCGCCGCTTCCAGCAGACCGGCGGCAAACGTGGTTTCGCCCGCGGTCACGGCCTGCGAAGCGGCATGGTTGTCGGTGGCAATGGTCCAGTAACCGGCGGCCGCGTTGTGCACGGAGTTGTGGAAGCGGGTCGGGGACAGGTGTTGCGGGGTATCGGCCAGCGTCGCGCAGATGTAATCCATGATGCCGGTGTCGCCGTTGGCACTGGCGAAGATGCAGGGCAGGTCGCTGCCGTCGCGTCCGCTCATCGCCACCGCCTGGCTGGCCACCTCGATCGCCGCCAGCACGTGCACCGACACGCGCCGGCGCTCGCCGGCGGCTAGGCACGACGGGCGCGGTTTGGCCGGCGCCGTGTCGTCCTTTGTCCCCGTGCCTTGCAGCAGGGTGCGCCAGGCGGCCCAGTCGACCAGGCCGGGTGACCACACGCCGATGCCTTCGATCCATGTTTCCAGCTGCGCGCTCATGCGGCGGCCTCCGCGCGGGCGAACGCGAGGCAGGCGTTGTTGCCGCCAAAGCCGAACGCGTTCACCAGCGCCATGCCGACCGGTGCATGGACGCTTTCGAGCTGCAATTGCGGACCGCAGGCCGGATCGGGGTCGCTGCAGCCGAGGTTGCCGGGAATCTGGCCACGCTCGATGGCCAGCAGTGCCGTCATGGCCCCCAGTGCGCCGGCGGCACCCAGGGTATGGCCGATATAGCCCTTGATCGAGCTGGCGCGCGTGGTGGCCGGAAACAGGCGTTTGACCATCGCCGCTTCGACCTCGTCGTTCTTGCGCGTGGCGGTGCCATGCAAATGGATGTAATCGACGGCGTCCGCGCTCACGTCGGCACGGGCCAGCGCATCGCGTACGGCGTGCTCGGCACCGACGGCTTCGGGATGCGGCGTGGACATGTGCCAGGCGTCGCTGGACTCGCCATAGCCGGCCAGACGCGGTGCCTGCGGCGCCGCCTCGACACGTTCCAGCAGCGCAAAGCCGGCGGCCTCGCCGATGGAGATGCCCTGGCGCGCCACGTCGAACGGGCGGCAGGCCTCGGGCGACACCAGCTCCAGCGAATTGAACCCGAACAGCACGCTGTCGCACAGGCTGTCGACGCCGCCGACCACGGCCGCATCGACCAGTCCCGACTGGATCAGCCGCGCGCCCGTGGCAAATACCTTGGCGCTGGATGAGCACGCGGTCGAGATGGTCAGGCACGGGCCTTGCGCGCCGAGCACATCGGCCGTGAAATGCCCCAGAGAATGCAGCGTGTGCAAACGCCGGTCGCGCACGTCCGCCGGCAAGCGGCCGTCGTCGAGTCGTCGGTAGGCTTGCTCAGTGGCGCCGATACTGCCGGTCGACGTGCCCATCAACACGGCCACGCGCGTGGGGCCGTAGCGTTCGATTGCCGCCAGCGCGGAGGGTCGGAAACCGTCCTGCTCCAGTCCCAACCAGGCCAGGCGGTTGTTGCGGCAATCCCAGCGCGCGTGCGCCTCGGGCAAGGCCACACCTTCGATACCGTCGACACGGCCAATCCGGCATGCAAGCGGCGCATGGCTTGCATCATTGACGCGCAGCGCGCCACGCATGGCGGCGAATGCCTGTGCATGGGCGTCGCGGCCGCGGCCGACGGCCGAGGTGGCGGTGGCGGCGGAAATGGCGATGGGTAGCATCGGTGTCGGCATGGGGCGGGAGCATAGCCGGTTCGCTCCTCAACGTGGAGTAAGCATGGCTGCGACACCGTTGCGTGGGGGCCGGATCGGCAGGCTTGGTAAGCTGGTGGCATGAACGAGCAAGCCGACCGTGTCGATAACGTCCTGAGCGAGCTGCAGGACCGCATTTGCCGGGCCATCGAGGACGTCGACGGCCATGCCCGCTTTGCCGAGGATGCGTGGAAGCGCGCGGCCGGCGGTGGCGGGCGCACGCGCGTGTTGAAAGACGGTGGCGTGTTCGAGCAGGCGGGCGTCAATTTTTCGCGCGTGTACGGCTCGCGCCTGCCGCCCAGCGCGAGTGCCCACCGGCCGGAGCTGGCCGGCCGAAGCTTCATTGCCACCGGCGTGTCGCTGGTGCTGCATCCGCACAATCCGCATGTGCCGACCGCGCACGCCAATGTGCGCTACTTCGAGGCCGACGCACCGGGCGAGGAGCCGGTGTGGTGGTTTGGCGGCGGCTTCGACCTGACGCCGTTCTACCCGGTCGACGAGGACGTGGTGCACTGGCACAGCGTGGCGCGTGATGTGTGCCGGCCCTACGGCGAGGATGTGTACTCGCGTTACAAGCAATGGTGCGACGAATACTTCTACAACAAGCACCGAGACGAGGAACGCGGCGTCGGAGGCCTGTTCTACGACGATCAGAACGAGGGCGGTTTCGAGCGTTGCCTCGATTTCATGCGCGACGTCGGCCAGGGCTTTCTGGATGCGTACCTGCCGATCGTCGAACGCCGCAAGGACACGCCGTATGGTGAACGCGAGCGCGCGTTCCAGCTGTACCGTCGGGGGCGTTACGTGGAGTTCAATCTGGTCTACGACCGCGGCACGCTGTTCGGCTTGCAGTCGGGTGGACGCACCGAATCGATCCTGATGAGCCTGCCGCCGATGGTGCGTTACGAGTACGGTTACGCGCCGGAACCCGGCTCGGCCGAGGCGCGGCTGGACGCCTATCTCCAGCCGCGCGATTGGGTGTGACTCCTCCCCCGGTAACCTAGAACAACCACACCCACCGTAGGAGCGGCGGAAGCCGCGATGGGGCGTGCCCGCACGGTTGTTGCCTTGCGGCATGACCGAATCGCGGCTTCCGCCGCTCCTACCGTTGTTTTGAACGAATAGGGGCGGGTTATTCGAGTTGCGCAGGTCGGATTGAGCCGCAGGCGTAACCCGACATCCGTGTCGCGTCACGCCATGTCGGGTTGATGAAGCCAACCCGACCTACGCCCATGGCGGGCGAGAAGGGTCAGGACTTCGTGTCGTCCATCATCGCCTGGCGCTTGGCGCGGAACGGGCTGTCCTTGGCCCAATCGGGGAACACGTTGCTGTCGGCCAGCTTGAGGCCCACCTGGTACAGCGCCTTGAGGTCTTCGACCACGCCGTCGAGCTTCCAGGTCTTGGCGTCGTACTCGTCGCCCGGTGCGTGGTAACGATGAGCGGTGTAGTCGGCAATGGCGGCGCGACCGGCCTTTTTGCCGCCGTCACGCAGGTTCTCGCCGCTGTCGATGTACAGCGCCGGCACGCCGGCCTTGGCAAAGCTGAAGTGATCGGAGCGGAAGTAGTAGCCCTTCTCCGGCGAGTCTTCCGGGCTCAGGGTGCGGTCCTGCAGTGCCACCGCGGCTTTCAGGTAGTCGTCGAGCTGCGAATTGCCCAGACCGACCACGGTCAGGTTCTTGGCGCGACCGATCGGCGCCAGCGCATCGATGTTGATGTCGGCCACGGTCTGGTCGAGCGGGAACACCGGGTGCTCGACGTAGTACTTGGAGCCGAGCAGGCCGGATTCTTCCAGCGTCACCGCGGTGAACAGCACCGAGCGCTCGGGCGGTGTTTCCTGATGCGCGAACTTGCCGGCCAGCTCCAGCAGGGCGGCCACGCCGGTGGCGTTGTCGACGGCACCGTTGTAGATCTGGTCGCCCTTGAGCGTCGGATCGGTGCCCAGGTGATCCCAATGCGCGGTGTAGATCACCGCCTGCTCGGGATGCTTGCTGCCCGGGACCATGGCCAGCACGTTGTTGGACTGGAAGTGGTCGATCTTGCTCTTGAGCTCGATCGAGGCGGTGGCGCCCAGGTCGACGGCGTCGAAGCTGCGCTTGTTGGCGGCGGCCTTGAGCTTGTCGAAGTCCTTGCCGGCGGCGGCGAACAGGCGACGCGCGGCATCGGTGGTCAGCCAGCCGGCCACCGGCAGGCGCGGTGCGGAGTCCTTGGTCATCGGCAGGTTGAACTGCGGACCGGACCAGCTGCCCTCGACCACCTTCCACGGGTAACCGGCGGCTTCGGTGTCATGCACCACGAACGCGGCAGCAGCGCCCTGGCGCGCGGCTTCTTCGTACTTGTAGGTCCAGCGGCCGTAATAGGTCATGGCGCGGCCATCGAACAGCTTGTCGTTGCCGGTGCCGAAGCCGGGGTCGTTGACCAGGATGATCACGGTCTTGCCCTTGACGTCCACACCCTTGTAATCGTTCCAGTTGCGCTCCGGCGCATCCACGCCGTAGCCGACGAAGACGATGTCCGAGTCCTTCAGCGACACCTCGGGCTTGCCCTGCAGGGTGCCGACAATCATGTCCGTGCGATAGTCGAACTTGACCTGCTTGTCGCCGGTGTCGACATTCAGCGTGACATCGGTGTTGGTCAGGTTGGTCGACACCACCGGCACCTTCTGCAGCCACTTGCCGTCGTTGCCGGGCTTGAGGCCCATGCGCTTGAACTGCGAGATCAGGTAATCGGTAGTCAGCTTGGCGCCCTTGGTGCCGGGTTGGCGGCCACCGAAGGCGTCGGAGGCGAGCACCTTGACCTCGGCGGCAAAATCGTCGGCCGTGATGGCGGGGCTGAAATCGTGATCGGTCGCCACGCTCGCGCTCGCGGTGGAACTCGTGCTCGTGGCAGGAGTCGGCGCGGATGTCGAGGAGGCGGGGGACTGGGCCGATTGCTGCTGGCCGCAGGCGGCCAGCAGCAGGACGGCGGCAATCGGAGCAAGACGTCGCATGAGGGTTCCCGAGGTCGAATGGACCCCGAGTTTAACCATACCCGCGGGAATCCTGTCCAGTGCGTGAATCAGGTCGGAAAACGGCGGCAATGCACCTTCAGATGGAGGGCGTGCCGCCGTCGTGGTCGATGCGCGCGGGAATCAGGGGCTGTCGCCGGAGAACGTGTGCACGGTGGCGCCGCTGACCGGGCCGATGGTCGCGCTGTCGCTGACATACAGCTTCACGTCGCGGCGAAACACCAGCGGCCCGTCGACAACGGCGTGCGGGCCGATGACGATGCGCGGCGTGTGCGGATGGTTGCTGTGGTACGTGGTGCCCTCGTCGTTCGGGTTGTCCACCTCGATGCCGCCGCTGACATGCGAACGGGCACCCACGGTGATGTCGCCGGCGATGGTTTCCAGACCGTCGCCCACGCGTGCCGCGTCGAGCTTGATCGCCCCGGTCACGTTGGAGACTTCGCCGCGCACCTCCGCGCCCTTGTGCAGGGTGATGTTGCCATTGACCGCTTCGACGTCCTCGCTGACGCGCACGCCGCTGGCGAGCGTGATGTCGCCATTGACCGCTTTCAGCGACTCGGCCTGTGCTTGCTTGTCCAGCGTGATGTCGCCATTGACGGTCTTGCCCTCGTGGATGCTGGCCTTGGCGCCGACGTGGATATTGCCATTGACCGTGTGGATGTCGTGCATCGTCTGGCCGGCGGGCACCGCGATGCTGTCGTTGAGTTTGCTGATGTCCTGGGCCGCGGCGGTGCCGGCGACGACCAGTCCCAAACCCAGTGCCAGTGCGCAAATAACGTGTTTCATGCAGGTTTCCCGGTGAATGTGTCGGCAGATTGGATGCGCCGTCATGCCAAATGGTTTAGCGCCGCGACATTGACCTTGCCGCCGCGGGCTTCCAACATGAACCGGTTATCCGCCAACCCAAGCAACCGTCATGCACAAACTCGTCCTGATCCGCCACGGCCAGTCACAGTGGAACCTCGAAAACCGCTTCACCGGCTGGGCCGACGTCGACCTCACCGAGCAGGGCATAAGCGAGGCCCGTGCCGCCGGCGAGTTGTTGAAACAAGAAGGTTATGCCTTCGACCTGGCCCACACCTCGGTCCTCAAACGCGCCGTGCGCACGCTGTGGCACGTGCAGGACGCGATGGATCAGATGTGGCTGCCGGTGGTCACCGACTGGCGTCTCAACGAGCGTCATTACGGCGGCCTGACCGGCCTGGACAAGGCCGAAACGGCGGCCAAATACGGTGACGAGCAAGTGCACATCTGGCGCCGCAGCTACGACACCCCGCCGCCACCGCTCAAGCCGGAAGACGACTTTGCCGGCAATGATCCGCGCTACGCCGACCTTGCCGCCGGTGAGGTGCCGTTGACCGAATGTCTCAAGGACACCGTGGCGCGCGTGTTGCCGTACTGGCATGAAACGCTGGCACCGGCCATCCGCGCCGGGCGCAAGATCGTGGTCGCCGCGCACGGCAACTCCATGCGCGCGCTGGTCAAATACCTGGACGGCATTTCCGACGAGGACATCGCCGGTCTCAACATCCCCAACGGCGTGCCCATGGTCTACGAATTCGATGACGCCATGACGCCGCTCAAGCGCTATTACCTCGGCGATGCCGACGCCATCGCCGCCAAGGCCGCCGCCGTCGCCAACCAAGGCAAGGCCAAGGCCTGACCATTGCGTAGGTCGGGTTGGCTTCATCAACCCGACGTGGCGTGATGCGATATGGATGTCGGGTTTCACCTGCGGCTCAACCCGCCCTGCGCGGCTTCAATGAAAAGTCCGCCAAGGATGGTGGGATGATCTTTGCCGTCAGGGAGGACGGCTGTTACAAAGCGTCGACGTCCAGCTCGCCGGTGCGGATGCGGATCACCTGCGCCAGCTCGCTGACGAAAATCTTGCCGTCGCCGATCTTGCCGGTGCGCGCCGACTGCTGGATCGCTTCCACGGCGCGTTCGAGCAGGTCGTCCGGCAGGGCGATGTCGAGCCGGATCTTGGGCAGGAAATCGACCACGTATTCGGCACCGCGATACAGCTCCGTATGGCCCTTCTGCCGGCCGAAGCCCTTGACCTCGGTCACCGTGATGCCCTGCACGCCGATATCGGCCAGTGCCTCGCGCACATCGTCGAGCTTGAACGGTTTGATGACGGCGGTGATCAATTTCATGCGGGCGCTCCGTGGTCGGCCTGCAGACTATAACGGTGATCGAGCCTGAATGGCGTGTTCGCCGGTGCTCGCATGACATGTCGCAATGTAGGAAAATTCCTACAGCGAATGGCGGCATGCACTGATAGGCCCGGCATGCCGACGCGCGTATCCTTCCCCGCAACGATTATCGAGGTGCTGCCATGATCCGTGTCGAATCCATTGACCAACTTGCGCAGCGACTGGCCGGAATGGTGCCGCCCGGGATGGCGCAGGCTCGAGAGGATCTCGAGGCCAACTTCCGCGACGTGCTGGCGCATGGACTGCGCCACCTCGACCTTGTCACACGCGAGGAATTCGATGTCCAGCGCATGGTGCTCGGCCGTACCCGTGAACGCCTCGAAGAGCTGGAAAAGCGTCTGGCTGAACTTGAAGCCGGCGAAGACACCTCTGCGACGTCGGCAAACTGAGCTTGTTCGTTGCGCTCCGGTAGCGCACGCCGCCTCCCGGGAGTGCCGCTTCCGGCCCGTCACCTCACCCCGAGTGGGCCGGAAGCGGTTTTTACCCGAGCGGATTTCCGCGCGAAGTCACGTAGCGTGCGCACCGCGCACGAGAACACTGCCGGGCCTGTGTGAGACCCATGTCGTGCACAAAGTGCACGCTACGCCGGACATGCGATCCGGCATGATGATCCGCAACTTTGCCAGGGCATGGCCTTGAGCCTTGCCGTCACGCTCAGCCGCGCGCAGCAAGGCGTGCTCGCGCCCCAGGTCATGGTCGAGGTCCATCTGTCCGGCGGTTTGCCCGGCACGGCCATCGTCGGTCTGCCGGAAGCAGCCGTGCGCGAAGCCCGTGATCGTGTGCGTGTCGCCATCCAGAACACCGCGTTCCAGTACCCGCGCTCGCGTGTCACCGTGAATCTCGCGCCGGCCGAACTGCCCAAGCACGGTGGCCGCTTCGACCTGGCCATTGCCCTGGGCATTCTGGCGGCGGGCGGGCAGGTGCCGCGTGAGCGCATGGACGATTGCGAGTTTTTCGGCGAGCTGGCCTTGTCCGGCACCTTGCGCCCGGTCGACGGCCTGTTGCCGGCGCTGCTGCGCGCGCGCAAACGCGGGCGTCGGGTCGTCGTGCCGCGTGGCAACGCCGCCGAAGCGGCGTTGGTGGAAGGCGTCGAGATCCGCATTGCCGACACCCTGGCCGATGTCTGTGCGTGGCTGCGTGGCGGAGAGCTGCCGACACCGGAAACCTTGACCGTCGCCGACACCGATGCCGGCGCGCTTGATCTGGCCGATGTGCGCGGCCAGTTGCAGGCGCGGCGTGCACTGGAAATCGCCGCCGCCGGCGGCCACCATTTGCTGCTGGTCGGACCACCCGGTACCGGGAAGACCATGCTGGCCGAACGGCTGCCCGGCATCCTGCCGCCGATGGGCGAAGCCGAAGCACTGGAGTCGTGCGCGGTGCGCTCGGTGGCGGGCATGGCGGTCGATCTGGCCGGTTGGCGGCGGCGCCCGTTTCGCGCACCGCACCACACCACCTCGGCCGTCGCCCTGGTCGGTGGCGGCTCGCGCCCGCAACCGGGCGAAATCTCGCTGGCCCACCACGGCGTCCTGTTCCTCGACGAACTGCCCGAATACGAGCGACGTGTGCTGGAAGTGCTGCGTGAACCGCTGGAATCGGGCGAGATCGTCATCTCGCGGGCCATGCGCAAGGCGCGCTTCCCGGCACGGTTCCAGCTGGTGGCGGCGATGAATCCGTGTCCGTGCGGCTATGCCGGCGACCCCAACGGTCGCTGCCACTGTTCGCCCGACCAGATCGGGCGTTACCGCGCGCGCATCTCCGGCCCGTTGCTCGACCGCATCGACCTCGGCGTCGAGGTGCCGCGCATGCCCTTGTCCGAACTGACTGCCGCCGACCAATCCGGCGAAGACAGCGCCAGCGTACGCAAGCGCGTGGTCGAAGCCCGCCGGCAGGCATTGGCGCGCGGTGGTCTGCCCAACGCCGAGCTGTCCTCGCGTGACCTCGAGCGCGACTGCGCCTTGGGCCCGGCCGAGCGCGCCTGGCTGGAGCGTGCGCTGGACCGGCTGCACTTGTCCGCCCGCGCCTACCATCGCGTGTTGCGCGTGGCCCGTACCATCGCCGACCTGGACGGTTCCATTGCCTGCGTGGGCCGCGAACATCTGGCCGAGGCGCTGCAGCTGCGTCGCTTTGACCAAGCTGTGAATCGTTGATCCATGGTCAATGAATGGCTCGATCGTTCACGGGCGAAAACACCGTGTTCACGTGGCGCGTGTGCTGTGTCGCGCCACCAGGGTTGACCTGCGTCAGGGGCGGGCGGATAATTGAACCGTCGAGTATGCAAATACCGACCTGCCGCCCCGGTGCCGGATCTCCCCCCTCCCCCGCTCCGGTACCGGGCGCCGGCACCTTGGTTGCCATCAGCCGTGGTGGTTCATGAGCTGATTGGCACGCCACATGCGCAAAACGACCCCATCGTCGTCGTTTTGCCGCTACCATTTCCCCACTTTTCACTAAACGCGAGCGCGCATGGCCATTGATCTGGGCGTCATGCTCACCCTGCTGTTGGTTGTCGGATTTTTTGCGCAATGGCTTGCCTGGCGCGTGCGGGTTCCGGCCATTCTGTTTCTGCTGCTGACCGGCATCGTGCTGGGCCCGGC
>DASSKC010000034.1:0-23514 GCA_035690885.1 Oleiagrimonas sp.
GACCGGATTTCCGGCACTGAGCCAGATGGCGGTGTTTTCCGTTGCCGGCCTGATCGAGGCGGCGCTGGTGGTGGCGCTGATTTTTCCGGTCACGCTGACGCGCCCGCCACGCGTGGCCGATCACGCGCTGGTCGACTGGCCAGCGCGTTTCATTGCCCGCGCCTGCCGAGCGTCACGTTGGCGCTGGATCCTGCCGCTGGCGGCGCTGGTGCTGGCGGTGCCGGGTCTGGTGCAGCTCAAGGCGCATGACGATGTCCGCGCGTTGTCGCACTTTCCGCCACAGCTGATGCAGACCGACCGCGATATCCGCACGACACTGGGGCGTTTCCCCGCGTCGGGATTCTTTTTGATTGAAGCGCCGAACATGGGCCAGGCACTGGCACGCGAGCAGGCCTTGTTCCAGCACATCAACACGCGTGTGCCGCAGGCGGATGCCCTGGGATTGTCGCGCTTCCTGCCTTCGCCGACACAACAACAAGCCAGCCTCGGCGCCTGGAAACAGGTATTCGACTCACCACAGGCATTGCGCCAGGCGTTCACGCAAACCGGGTTGCCCGCGCAGCTGGCCACGCATGTGCAAACCAGTTGGCGCAACGCACCCAAGGCACCGCTGACCGCCGCGGCGCTGTTCAAGGCGGTGCCGGAGCTGCAGCGTTTCGTGATCCCGACCGAACACGGTGTGGCCTTGCTGGCCACCGCGTTCGGCTCGCGCCATCTCGACAATGAGGCCTTGGCCGCGGCGGCCGGCGGCGCGTCCGGCGTGCGCTACGTGCAGCCGCTGCAACGCATCAACGACAGTTTCACGCAGATCCGCGTGCGTGCGACCTGGCTGGTGGTGCTCGGCTACCTGCTGATTTCGGCACTGCTGGTGTGGCGCTACGGCATGCGCGAGGCCGCGCGCATGTTGTATCCGCCGCTGGTGGCACTGACCGTGACCCTGGGTACGCTGGGTTGGCTGGGCGTGCCGCTGAACGTGTTCAGCGTGGTCGCGCTGATATTGATTCTGGGCCTGGGGCGCGATTACGCGGTGTTCCTGCGCGAGGTCGGTGCGCGCGAACGCTCGCCGGCACTGGCGGTGACGCTGTCGGCACTGACCACGCTGATCGGTTTCGGCCTGCTGGCGTTGAGCGTGATTCCGGCCCTGCACGCATTCGGGCTGGCCACCGGCATCGGCATACTGGCAAGCTATCTGGTCGCGCCGTTGTCCTTGCCTCCGACCCGGTCCGGCGCACCGTCCGAGGAATCGCGTCCATGAGATCCGCTCGTCTGCTGCTGCCGTTGTTGCTGACCGTGCTTGCTGCCGGCTGCGCCACCGTGCCGATGCCCTACCCGAGCTGCGTGGCCATCGGTCCGGCCGGTTCGGCCTGCCCGTTGCCACCGCAAGCCTTGCCGGCGGTAGCGGCGCGACATGTGGTCACGATCACGCACGATGGCCAAAGCCAGACCTTCCTCGGCCGTCTGAATGTCGACCAGCAGGCACTGCGCCTGGCCGGCGCCAGCCTGTTCGGCACGCACCTGTTCACCATCACCTGGGACGGCACGCGCGTCACCAGCGAACCGCCCGAACGCAAACTGCATCCCAAGCTGATGGTGGTGATGCTGGAGATGGCGCTGGCCAACCCGGACGCCCTGCGACCGCGTCTGCACGGGATGGAACTCAAGGTCGAGAATGCTGGCGATGGCGAGGTGCGCACGCTGTACGAACACGGGCATCTGGTGGCACGAATCGAGCGCCATGGCGATGAACTGGCATCGTCACGGCTGCGCATCAGCATTCCGCCTGCCGGCCTGCACATCCGGCTGGACCCGTTGTCGGGGACGCCATGACCACACAAACCCACGAACAAGCCACAGCGTTTCCGACACCGGCGCAATTGCTGCCGCATGCGGGCCGCGCCGTGTGGGTCGACGCCATTGTCGACAACACCGCCAGCGGTATCACAGCCCTCACGACAATCACCTCAGCACACCCCTGCTTTGTCGCCGGTCGCGGCGTGCCGGCGTGGGCTGGCATCGAGATGATGGCGCAGGCCTTTGCCATGCACGCCAGCTTGAGCCATGCCGACGACAAGCACGGCACGCCGCGCCGCGGCATGCTGCTGGGCACGCGTCGCTACCGCAGCCAGGTTGCTTGGTTTGCCGAAGGCGCCACACTGACCATCCACGCCGCGCGCAGTTTCGGCCATGACGGCGGCATGGCCGCTTGCGATTGCCGGATCGAACGCGACGGCACGATCGTCGCCGAGTCGACCATCATCATTCTGGAAGAGTCCGACCCATGAGCGACACCAAGCGAGTCCTGATCACCGGCGCCAGCGGCGGCATCGGCAGCGCCATCGCCCGCGCGCTGGGTGCGGCCGGTTTCGGGTTGGGCCTGCATTACCGGAGCAACGTCGATGCGGCCGCGGCGCTGGCCGCCGAGATCGAGCAAGCCGGCGGCCACGCGCACACGCTCGGCTTCGACATCGCCGACCGCAACGCAACGCGGGCGGTGCTGGAGGCCGACATCGACGCGCATGGCGCGTACTGGGGCGTGGTGTGCAATGCCGGCTTCAGCATCGACAATGCCTTTCCGGGCCTGAGCGGTGACGACTGGGACCGCGTCATCGACACCCACCTGCACGGTTTCTACAACGTGCTGCACCCGCTGACCATGCCGCTGGTGCGCCTGCGCGGCGGCGGTCGCATCGTCACCATCGCCTCGGCTGCCGGCATCATCGGCAACCGCGGCCAGACCAATTACAGCGCCGCCAAGGCCGGCCTGATCGGCGCCAGCAAGGCGCTGGCGGTGGAGCTCGCCAGCCGTCGCATCACGGTCAATTGCGTGGCGCCCGGTTTGATCGACACCGACATGATGGATCACGCGCCGGTGGAGGAAATCCTCAAGCACGTACCGATGGGACGCGCCGGCACGCCGGAGGAAGTGGCCGCGCTGGTGGCGTTTTTGTTTCGTGACGAGGCCGCGTACATCACGCGTCAGGTGTTGTCGGTCAACGGCGGGCTTTGTTGACGACGGTAGGTCGGGTTGGCTTCATCAACCCGACATGGCGCGAGGCAACCGGGGGCGTCGGGTTGATGGAGCCAACCCGACCTACACCGCGCTCAACGCCCGTACACGGCGCAAACCCATCGCGCACTTCGGTGCGCTTCTACAATGGGCAGCAGGTTATTTCCGGTTGCAGCCATGTCGAGCGTGTTCACCATCGGTCACTCCAGCCGGCCGCTGGACGAGTTCATGGCCTTGCTGGACGAGTCGCGCATTGCCTGCGTGATCGATGTGCGGCGGTTGCCGGGATCGCGCGCATTTCCGCAGTACGATGCCGGCGCATTGCGTGAATCGCTGGCCCGGGTCGACATCGATTACATGCACATGGACGCGCTCGGCGGCCGTCGGGGTCGCAGCCTGCCCAA
Organism: Oleiagrimonas sp.; assembly: GCA_035690885.1. Classification (GTDB taxonomy): domain Bacteria; phylum Pseudomonadota; class Gammaproteobacteria; order Xanthomonadales; family Rhodanobacteraceae; genus Oleiagrimonas. The sequence goes on from DASSKC010000034.1 coordinate 3,412, forward strand.
GGATGACACCCGCAACGCCATGTGGCGCAATGCCAGCTTCCGGCGCTATGCCGACTACGCGTTGACCGAGCCATTCCGTGATGCGCTGGTACAACTGGAAACCCGTGCGGCTTGCGAGCGCTGTGCGTTGATGTGTGCCGAAGCGGTGTGGTGGCGTTGTCACCGGCGCATCATCACCGATCACTTGCTGGCGCATGGCCATGAAGTGTTCCACATCATGGGGCCCGGCAAGGTCGTTGCGGCATCGATGACACCCGGCGCGCGCGTCGCCGGCGGTCATGTCACCTATCCCGCCACCACACCATGACTCCGCGCACAAACGGCTCGACGCACGTCGGAACGAGCTACAGACGGTTGGTCAACCAGGCGCGCAGGTCGGCGATTTCCTCGGCGCAGACCATGTGCGCCATGGGGTAGTCGTGCCAGTCCACTTGATAACCCGCCTCGCGCAGCCAGTCGCGGGTCATGGTGCCGAGCGGCGGGTTGACCACCGGGTCGGCGGTGCCGTGGGCCTGGAAGATCGGCATGGCGCGATTGGCCGCGGCCAGTTCGTCGGCGGTCTTGTCGTGCAACGGCAGGTAGGTGGACAAGGCGATGATGCCGGCCAACTGTTCGGCGTGACGCAACCCGGCCGACAGCGCAATGGCGCCGCCTTGCGAAAAGCCCGCCAGGAATACGCGCTCGGCCGGTATGCCGCGCTCGGCCTCACGCGCGATCAAGGCCTCGACATCGACCATCGATGCGCGAATGCCCGCTTCGTCCTGCTTGTCGGCAATGGCGGTACCGGTAATGTCGTACCAGGCACGCATCGGCATGCCGCCGTTGAGCGCGACCGGGCGTACCGGCGCATGCGGAAACACGAAGCGCAACGCCGGCCAGTCCGGTGCCACCAACTCCGGCACGATGGGCGCAAAGTCGTTGCCGTCGGCGCCGAGGCCATGCAGCCAGATGATGCTGTGGGTGGGGTTGGCGGCGGTTTCGTTTTCGACGGTGGGCAGCGTGTCGCTCATGAGTATGCGATCCGGCAAAACGCACAGCTTAGCGCCTGCGCGACGGCGATGTAGCCACGCGCGCGGCGATGAGTCGACGCAGCTTTACCCGTCACTTCCGGCGCACCACCGGCACCACGGTCGGCCAGTGGCTGAGCGCCGAGCGCCTGGCGCTGGCGCAGCGGCTGCTGGAAACCACGACGCAACCGATCGAACGCATTGCCGAGAGCGCCGGCTTCGGTTCGTCGCTCAGCATGCGCCAGCATGTCGCCGCAACGCTGCAAACGACGCCGAGTCGCTACCGTCGCAAGTTCCGCGGCGAATAACAATACGGCAGCGTGCACGTCAACGAGCGGAGCACATCGGATAACCTTTGCCCAAGACGCAACAGCGAGGCACGGCATGAGCATCGGATTCATTGGTACCGGCGCATTGACGGCGGCCATCGTCAGCGGCCTGCAGACACTGGCGGAGGGGCCTGCGTCAGTGATGTTGTCACCGCGCAATGCGCAGATTGCCGCGGAACTGGCGGCGCGCTTTCCGGATGTACGCATTGCCGAGGACAATCAGGCAGTGCTGGACCAATGCGACACGATCGTGCTCGCCGTACGCCCGCAGGTGGCGGACGCGGTGTTGCCGGCGCTGCGGTTCCGCAAGGATCACCACGTCATCACCTTGATCGGCATCCTGTCGCGCGAGGCCGTCGCCGACATGGTCGCTCCGGCCGAACATGTCACCAAGGCGTTGCCGATGCCGATGATCGCGCACGGACTCGGCGCCACGCTGGTGTGCCCGCCCGACCCGCACACCTCGGCGTTGTTTGGCCGGCTGGGCAAGGTGATTGAAGTCGATGATGCCGCGCAGTTCGATGCCTTGAGCACCGCCACCGCGAGTTTCGCCACCTATTTCAGGTACATCGACACGATGCAGACGTGGTTGCGTCGGCATGATGTGCCCGACGCCACGGCACGCGACTACCTCAGCGGATTGTTCAAGGCGCTGGCCACGGCGCCGGAGAAAGCGCCGAACGCGGACTTCGAACAGTTGGCAAGCGAGTACGCCACGCGCGGCGGGATCAATGAACAAATGGTCCGCGAGCTGGCGGACCAGGGCGTGTTCGAGCGGGTCGCGCAAGGTCTGGAAGCGGTGCACGCACGCATCACACGGAACGCCTGATCCGCCATGCCCATGGAGTGAGCCTCGAATAAGCCCGGTCACCCCAGCGTAGGCTGGGCTCCAGTGTCTTCATGCCTTTGGCGCCAAAGACACTGGATTCCTGCTTTCGCAGGAATGACGGATAAATGGGTGGTTTTTCGAGATTCCCGGTAGGAGTTGCGGATGCTGCAAGTGGATGTGCCGATATCGTTGATGCCTCGCGGCACCCCCGCTCGGGCCTTCCAGTCCTCCTACACGCGCAATGCCCATTCGAAGCGATTGCAGGAGCGGTGGACGCCGCGATCGGGCGTGCCGATACGGTTGTTACCTTGCGCCACCACCGGCCCAGCCTTGCTCAGGCCGCGTGACGACGCTTCAGGTGCACCAGCAACAAGGAGATGGCCGCCGGGGTCACGCCGCTGATGCGCGCCGCCTGGCCGATGCTGTCGGGACGCGAGCCTTTCAGCTTGGCCAGCACTTCGGCAGACAAGCCGCGCACGCTGTCGTAATCGAAATCGCCCGGGATCGTCGTGTTTTCGTGGCGGCGGCGACGCTCGATATCCTCTTGCTGACGGTCGAGATAACCGGCGTACTTGGCCTGGATCTCGACCTGCGCGGCGGCCTCGGGCGCGGCCAGTGCCGGACCGAAACCGTCGATGGCCGTGAGGCTGACATAGTCGAGCTGCGGCCGGCGCAGCAAATCCAGGCCATTGGCTTCGCGCTGCAATTCGATGCCATGGTCGCGCGCCAGCGCCGCGCCCAGCGCATTGTCGGGCGTGGCCCACAAGGCTTTCAGGCGCGCGCTCTCGGTGGCCACGGCATCGCGCTTGCGGCGCATGGCGTCGAAGCGTTCGACAGGCACCGCGCCCAGCTCATGCCCGATCTCCGTCAACCGCAGGTCGGCGTTGTCCTCGCGCAGCGACAGACGATACTCGGCGCGCGAGGTGAACATGCGGTACGGCTCCAGCGTGCCGTTGGTGGTCAGGTCGTCGACCAGCACGCCGAGATACGCCTGATCGCGACGCGGATACCACGGCGCGCGGTCGATCACGGCCAACGCGGCGTTCAGACCAGCCAGCAGGCCTTGCGCCGCCGCCTCCTCGTAACCGGTGGTGCCGTTGATCTGGCCGGCGAAATACAGGCGGCCAATGCCCTTGGTTTCCATCCACGGATGCAGGCCGCGCGGATCGAAATAGTCGTACTCGATGGCGTAGCCGGGGCGCGTGATGTGCGCGTTTTCGAACCCCGCGATCGAGTGCACCAGCTCCAGTTGCACATCGAACGGCAGCGAGGTGGAAATGCCGTTGGGGTAGATCTCGGGCGTGTCCAGGCCTTCGGGTTCGATGAAGATCTGGTGCGAGCTCTTGTCGGCAAAACGCACCACCTTGTCTTCGATCGACGGGCAGTAACGCGGGCCGACGCCTTCGATCTGGCCGGAATACAGCGGCGAGCGGTCCAGCGCCTCACGAATGATGGCGTGGGTGCGCTCGCTGGTATGGGTGATGGTGCAAGCCACCTGGCGCGGATGCTCGGCGCGCGAACCAAGGTAGGAAAACACCGGTGCCGGATCATCACCGGGCTGCGAGGCCAGGTGCGTGTAGTCAATGCTGCGCCCGTCGATGCGTGGCGGCGTGCCGGTCTTCAGGCGCTCGGCGGCAACGGGCAGGTCGCGCAGACGTTTGGCCAGCGTCGTCGCCGGCGGATCGCCGGCGCGGCCACCGCTGTATTGCGAATCACCGATGTGGATGCGGCCGGCCAGAAACGTGCCCACGGTCAGCACCACGGCACGCGCACGAAAGATCAGGCCCATCTGCGTGACCACGCCGCGCACGCGCCCGGCCTCGATCACCAGGTCGTCCACGCCTTGCTGGAAAATCGACAGGTTCGGCTGCGACTCGACGATGTGACGCACCGCGGCCTTGTACAACACGCGGTCGGCTTGGCAACGCGTGGCACGCACCGCCGGCCCTTTGGAGGCATTGAGCGTGCGCCACTGGATGCCGGCACGATCGGCCGCATGCGCCATGGCGCCGCCGAGCGCGTCGATCTCGCGCACCAGATGGCCCTTGCCGATGCCGCCGATGGCGGGGTTGCAGCTCATCTGGCCGATGGTTTCGATGTTGTGGGTGACCAGCAGCGTGCGCACACCGGCGCGCGCCGCGGCCAACGCGGCTTCGGTGCCGGCATGGCCGCCGCCGACCACGATCACGTCAAATTCGGTTGGATGCTGCATGGCTTGATTTTACGCGTCCGCGGGACCGGTATCGTGCACGCGGTGCACGCTACGTTGCGTTGAATGCGGAGCGCCCGTTATGTGGATTGAATCGCACATTTTACGCGAATGCCACGCATATGCGCATTTGTGGCACGCAACCTGCATCACTATTCATGCACTTTCCCCGGGCAGACGCGCGCAACGCGCAGCCGAGGCCGGCAGACAGGGGCTGGCCGCGTGCCGGGGAAAGGAAGCGCCAGCCGCAACGATGCGGCAAAGAGCAGAGGGGGGAAGGGATCTGGCGCCCGGCGGTCTCAGGAACAGGGGGAATCCAGGATGACCGTGTGCCGGGCGCCAGAAACTTTTTGACTGGCTGTTGTTCGCGACAGGGGCGCCTTGCGTCGCCTGTCTGACAACGTGGGACCCATGTTGCCTAAGCAACTGTGAACATGGCGTGACTTGCAACGGCAGGACACGACGCTGAACGTCACCTTCGCATGCACTGTGTCCCGCAAATGTGACGTACTTCGCAGTTGGCACGCGACATGCAGCGGTTTTCACGGAACAAGCACTGGCGAAAACCACGGGGGAACCACGCCATGATGAACGTCATCGACACCGCCACCGGCAATGACACGCTGTCACGCCACCACGATCTGTGGGTGGAGTTGTCGCGCACCGAAATGATCATGGAAACGCTCGATCGCCACCATGATGACGCACAGCGGCAACAACAACTTCAGCAACGCTGCGTGCAGCTGCGCCAGGCGATGCAGCGACTGCCGGGTTGACGACGCGTCAACGATTGTTGGTATCGGGCTTGTCCGTCGAACGGCTCGGTATCACCGGGTGCTTGAGCTGCGCTGCCGCAGCTCCGCTTCTGGACGGACGCGCATGCTGCTGCGGGCGCTGCGGACGCGCGGAATGATGCCGCTCGTGCCGGCCTGACCGATGCCAGCGATGATGACGACGGTCGCGTCGATAGTCGCGATGGTGCGGGCGATAAACGTAGGTGGCACCAATGCCGATGCCGCCGGTTCCCCACCAGCCCGTCGGGCCGTAGCCCCAGCGCGGACCGTAACCCCAACCCGGTCCCCAACCACCACCCCACGGTGATCCATAACTGCTGCTGTAGATCACCGTATCGGCATTGCCGTAGGGCGACTGACCGGCGTAGTAGCCACCACCGGCATTGGCGTTGTAACGATAGGCCGGCTGCAGCGCGCAACCGCCCAACAGCAACAACGCGGACACGATCAGCAACACGGTTGGCAGACGTTTCATGAGCACCTCGCTCGGCGCATCGCATGTGATGCGCCCACACACGAGAAAACGCGGGCCACCGGTGTCGGGTTGACGCAAGCCGTGCCGCACGCACGGCAGCTTCGGGATTGGTTCAGGACCGGCAGTGACGTGAAGGCCCGACCGACCGGCGACGGCGACGCAAGGCACCAGCCGTCCCGGCACGCGTGATCGCGGCTTCCGCCGCTCCTGCCTACCGCAAGGCGCGCTGCAGGATGTCGCTCAGATTTTCGGACAGGTCACCACCACCCAGAAGGCCGGCCATGGCCTCGTGAGCGGCCTCGCGGCGCTTCGGTTCAAGCTGTTTCCAGCCGTTGAAGGCGGTGGCCACGCGCGCGGCGACCTGCGGATTGAGCGCATCCATGGCCTTGAGCTGGTCGGCCAGCAAGCGATAACCGGCACCGTCGGCGCGATGGAAGCCGCTGGGGTTGGACTGCGCCCACACGCCAAGCACGGCGCGCATGCGGTTGGGGTTGCGCAGGGTGAAGGCATCATCGGCCAACAAGGCCTTGATGCGCGCCAGCGCGCCCTCGCCGGGCACGCTGGCGTGCGCGGAGAACCATTTGTTGAGGGCCAGCGGTTCGGCGGCGAAGCGTTGACGGAATTCGGCCGATTCGGCCTCGGCGGCTTCCAGCCACAGCAAGGTCTGCAGCGCGCCAAGGCGCTCGGTCATGTTGACCGCGCCGGCATACTGGGCCCGCGCCAGCACCGTGGCGCGCTCGCCGTCGATGCGTGCCAGCAGGTTCAGCAAGCCCTGCTTGAGGCTGCGGCGGGCCTGGCTGTCCGCTTCCTGCGAGGTGTCACCGGGTACGTGCAGCTTGTCGTAGCGCGTGGCCAGGGCGTCGGCACCGAGATGCAGGGCCAGGGTCGTCAGCAGATGCTCGCGCGCCACGTGCACGGCGGCCGGGTCGTTTTCCTCGTGGCGCTCGGCCAGCACCACCTCGCCCGGCGGCGCCAGCAGCATGCCCAGCAGCGCACCGTCCAGATCGGCATCGGCAAACAAGGCCCCCAGCGATTGGACCCACGCGGTCAGCGCCGCCGGCGATTTTTCGCCCGCCAGCACCGCATCGAAGGCGCGCGCGGCCAGTTGCTGACCGGCATCCCAGCGGTTGTAGCCATCGGCATCGAAACGCAGCAGCAACGCCAGTTGTTCCGGCGTGTAGTCGAACTCGAGCGTTGCCGGAGCCGACAGGCCGCGCAGCAGCGACGGCACCGGCTCGCTGGCGATGTCCTCGAACACGAAGCTCTCGCTGGCGCTGTCGAACTCGATCACGCGCTCGTCGCCATGCGCCGCATCCTCGCCGGCCAGACGCAGCGGCAGCTTGTGACCGTCAGCGTCAAACAGGGCCAGACGCACCGGCATCGGCAGCGGCAATTTGTCGGCTTGGCCGGGTGTGGCCGGCGTGTGCTGGCTCAGGGTCAGCGTGTAGCGGTGCGCCGCGGCGTCGTAATCACCGCGCGCGGAAAGCCGCGGCGTGCCGGCCTGGCCGTACCAGGCCAGATACGGCGTCAGATCCACATCGTTGGCGTCACCGATTGCCGACAGAAAGTCCTCGATGGTGGCCGAGGTGCCGTCGTTGCGCTCGAAATACAGATCGGTGCCCTTGCGGAAACCTTCCGGGCCCACGCGCTCGGCTTCCATGCGCACCAGTTCGGCGCCCTTCTCGTACACGGTCGCAGTGTAGAAATTGTTGATCTCGCGGTATTGCGACGGCCGCACCGGGTGCGCCAGCGGACCGGAGTCCTCGGTGAACTGGGCGCGACGCAGCAGCGCCACGTCCTCGATGCGCTTGAGCGGTTTCGAGTTCATGTCGGCACTGAAACTGTGCTCGCGGAACACCGTGAAGCCTTCCTTGAGGCTGAGCTGGAACCAGTCGCGGCAGGTCACGCGATTGCCCGACCAGTTGTGGAAATATTCGTGCGCGACCACGGCTTCGACGCGACGGAACTCGGCGTCGGTGGTGGTTTCCGGGTCGGCCAGCAGGCAGCTGGTGTTGAAGATGTTCAGGCCCTTGTTTTCCATCGCGCCCATGTTGAAGTCATGGGTGGCGACGACATTGAACACGTCCAGATCGTAATTGCGACCGTAGGTCTGCTCGTCCCAGCGCATGGCGCGGATCAGCGCGTCCATGGCGTAATGGCACTGCTCGATGGCGTCGTCCTCGGCCCACAGGTTCAAGGTGACGTCGCGGCCATCGGCCGTCGTGTAGGGCTTGGTGATTTTGGCCAGACGCCCGGCCACCAGCGCGAACAGGTAGCTCGGCTTGGGGTGCGGATCGACGAATCGCGCCCAGTGACGGCCATCATCCAGGTCGCCGGCGCCATCGGGGTCGCCGCCGGCCAGCAACACCGGGAAGCGCGCCTTGTCGGCACGCAGGGTGACGGTGTAGCGCGACTGCACGTCCGGGCGGTCGGGCATGAACGTGATGTGGCGAAAGCCCTGGGCCTCGCACTGGGTCAGCAAAAAGCCGGTGTCCGGCTGACCCGACAGGTACAGCCCCTCCAGCGCCGTGTTGGCCGACGGGTCCAGGCGCACGTGGGTCTCCAGCGTGGTGCCGTCGGCGGCGCCGGGTACGGTCAACGTGGTGCCGTCGTACTCGTACTCGCCCGCCGCCAGCTCGCGGCCGTCAAGCGAAATCGAGGCCAGATCCAGGTCTTCGCCATCGAGCGTCAGCGGACCGTCGCCGGCACGCTTGAGGAGCAGTTTGGCGCGAACATCGGTATGGTCGATGCCCAGATCGAAGGTCAACTCGACCTTGTCCACGCGCCATGCCGGCGGCTGGTAATCGTCCAGCCGGACGGTCGGATGCTGATTGTTGTGACGAAGCGCCATGCCGATGCCCCACGTACGTAAAAGAAAAGGTATTCAGGCTAACATGGGGACTGCTTTTCCCTTCCCCAACGGCATGGGCGAAACATGAGCCAATACACCATCCGCCACGAGCATCTGGGCGCGTTTCCCGTGATCGCATTGATCGATTCGAGTACCGGCACCTGCGTGCGCGTGGCCCGGCATGGCGCCACCGTGCTGGAGTACCAGGCACCGGTTGCAGGCCGGCTGCGCAACCTGGTCGACGGCTACGCCGGCGCCGACGAACTGCAAGCGCTGCACGGATCGCGCTTTGCCATCATGCTGCCGTTCGCCAACCGCATCGAAGACGCGCGCTACCATTTCGACGGCACCGACCACGACCTGCAGCCCGGCACACCCATGGGCAAACGCGGCATCATGCACGGCTTCGTGCAGAGCGACGAGTTCGACCTGCTGTCCACCGACCTGGACGACACCGGCGCCTGCGTGCGACTGGGCTGCCACACGATCACGCCCGATACCTGCGCCGGCTACCCGTTCTCGCTGGACCTGGAAATCGCCTACACCCTGCATGCCGGCGGGCTGGATCTGGAAGCGACCATGCGCAACACGGGTGACACCGCCGCACCGTGCTTTTTCGGCTGGCACCCGTATCTGCGCTTACGCGAAGATGGCATCGACGCGTGCGAACTCAAACTGCCCGCAAGCCAGGCGATCATCACCGACCAGGCCATGATTCCGCTGCCGGGCGAGGATGCTTTCAAGCCCCTGGACGCGTGCCCCGACCTGGATTTTCGCCAATGGCGCGCGATTGGCGACAGCGTGCTCGACACCGGCTTTGCCGATCCGGCGGTCGATGCCGATGGCCGCATCCGCAGCCATGTGCGTGACCCCGAAAGCGGTTTGGCGGTAGCCGTGTGGCAGGAAAGCGGCGTCACCCTCGTCTACACCTCCGATACGCTGGGCGACGATGCCGTGCGCCGCTCCGTGGCGGTGGAGCCGATGCAGTCGATGACCAACGCCTTCAACCGCCCCGACTGCGCCGACGACATCACCTTGCAACCCGGCGCCGAACGCCGCTTTCGCTGCGGCCTGGAGATCCACTGCCCATGAACGAAATGGCGCGCCCGGCACTGCCGACAGCCGACGACATCCGTCACGCCGCAGCGCGCATCGCCGCACACGCCGTGGTCACGCCCATCATGCGCAACGCCGCGCTTGACGAGATGCTCGGCGCCAGCGTGCATTTCAAATGCGAGCACCTGCAACGCAGCGGCGCCTTCAAATTCCGCGGCGCCTGCAACGCGGTGTGGTCACTGACCGATGCCGAAGCCGCACGCGGCGTGGTCACGCACTCGTCCGGCAACCACGGCAACGCGTTGGCACAGGCCGCCGCCACGCGCGGCATCAGCGCGCACGTGGTCGTGCCCGAAGGCGCGGTTCAAGCCAAGGTCGACGCCATCAAAGCAGCCGGCGCCACCTTGCACCGCTGCGCCCCGACCCAGGCCGCGCGCGAGGCCACGACCGCCGAGGTACAGGCGCAAACCGGTGCGACCCTGGTCCACCCCTATACCGATGTCCGCGTCATGGCCGGCCAGGGCACCGCAGCGCTGGAGCTTCTGCAACAAGCCGGACCACTGGATGCCCTGCTCACCCCCGTCGGCGGCGGCGGACTGGCCAGCGGCTGCGCCGTGATCGCCCACGCCATCGCACCCGACCTGCCACTGTTCGCGGCCGAGCCGGAAGGCGCCGACGATGCCGCACGCTCGCTGGCACGCGGCGAGCACGTCACCGACGTCGTGCCCGACACCATCTGCGACGGCCTGCGCGCCACCATCGGCGAGCCCAACATCGCCGCCCTGCGCACCCACCATGTCGACGTACTGACCGTCAGCGACGCCGAAGTCATCGCCGCCATGAAGCTGTTGTGGCAGCACCTCAAACAAACCGTCGAACCCTCCAGCGCAACCATACTGGCCGCCATGTTGCGTTATCGCGAACGTTTCGCCGGCATGCGCGTCGGCGTGGTGTTGTCCGGCGGCAATGTCGATCTGGATGCGTTGCCGTGGATGACGCAAACCGCCTGATCAGGCGACTGCCCGCCGTGCGCGCCGGCCGATACCGCTGACCGCCAGCAGCCCCAGCACGATCAAGACAATCCCGGTGGTCTCGAACGGGTCCGGATACTGCTTGAGGATGACGGCGCCCAGCAATACGGCCATCACCGGTACCGCCAGACTGGACAGTCCGGCCACGGTGGTCGGCAGGCTGCGCACCACGAACAACCACAACAGCCAGGCCAGACTCGATGCCAGCAGGACGCTGTAGGTCAGACCGTAGATGAAGGCCGGCGTCCAGGCGATCGGCCGCGATGGCACGATCAGCGCGATCACGCCCAGCGCCACCGAGCCGAACACCATCTGCCAGGCCGTGAACGACAACGGCGACGGCGCGTAAACCTGAAACATGCGCTTGCTCAGCACCGTGCCGAACGCCCACGCCAGACCACCGGCAATGGCCAGCAACGAGCTGTGCAGACTACCCAGTCCATGCCACGGTTCGAGCACGCAAACCAGTCCGACCGCCGCCAGAGCCAGACCGGCCCAGTGCCGCGGAGTGGGTTTTTCCTTGAACATCCACCACGCCAGCAGCACCACCCAGAACGGCATGGTGTAGGCCAGCATCGACACGTGACCGGCGCCCCCGCCGACCAGCGCCCATTGCGACAAGGCCTGAAACGCGGTGGTCTGGCACAAGCCCACGGCGATGGTCAGCTTCAGCGGCGTGGGCCGCAGCGACTCGCGCCGAATCGCCAGCACCGCGAGCAGCACCACCGCGCCGCCGCCGTAACGCAGCGCGGCAAAATCGAACGGCCCGGCGTAATCCATGACCTGCTTCATGATCACCCAGCTGTAGGCCCAGACCAGGACCATGACAGCCAGCGCCACCCAGGCGCCGCGACGGGGAGAGGATTGATCGGACATGGGTCATGCATGCAGGGGAAAGGCGACCCAGTGTAGCGTGCGCATCGCGAACGATCGGATGTGCCAATCACTTGTCACACTTTCCTCGTGCGCGATGCGCACGCTACGCTTCGAGCCCACATTGAACCCGGAATCCTGATGAAACGCTGCGCCTGGGCCGAAACCGATCATGCACCGATGCGCGACTATCACGACACCGAATGGGGGGTGCCGTTGCACGACGATCGCGCGCTGTTCGAGTTTTTGTGTCTGGAAGGCGCGCAGGCCGGTTTGTCATGGCGCACGGTGCTGGACAAGCGCGCACGCTATCGCGAAGTGTTTCATGGTTTCGACATCGAGCGCGTCGCCGCCATGGATGACGCCGAACTGGAAAGCCTGCTCGGCGACCCCGGCATCATCCGCAACCGGCGCAAGGTATGGGCGTTCCGCGACAACGCACGCGTCGTGCTGGACGTGATCGCCGCCGATGGCAGTCTGGACCGCTATTTGTGGTCATTCGTCGACGGCAAGCCCATCGTCAACCACTGGCGCACGCCCGAAGATGTACCGGCCACCACACCCGTGTCCGACCGCATGAGCCGCGACATGAAAAAACGCGGCTTCCGCTTCGTCGGCTCGACCGTGTGCTATGCCTTCATGCAGGCCACCGGCATGGTCAACGATCATCTAAAAGGATGTTTTCAACACAAGGCTTGCGCGTCGGATTTTTGAATGTGCTAGCTTCAGTGCGGCAACGCATCCTCAATACGGGGGTGCGCATTCGCCGAGGGAAATGCCATGCACAGGAAGTCGATACTGCTTGCTACCGGATCATTGGTCTTGTTGTGTGCAGCCACGCCGCTGTATGCCGCCAATCACAAGGGCACAAAGATGCTGATCACGGCCACTGCCACTTTTGCGCCACAGCACCTGAAAGGGGGCATGACCGCAACACTGCATCCGATCACCGAAACGAATGAAAAGTGCATGCCTGCCAGCATCAACGATTATGACGAGATGATTCGTGGTGAGTTGGCCAGAAACTGCAAGGTCATCAGTTACAAACAGGCGGGCAACACCGTCAGGTATCACACCCGCTGCACCAAGCCGTACCACATCGATCGCACCGGCACATTCACGCAACTCGGCAATGGCAACATCACGGGCAGCGAACACGCCGAAGGAACCAATGCCGGCCACCACATGAGCGTCCATTTCACCTTCGCAGGTGTGCCGACAGGTCGCTGCGAATACAAGCCCTCGACCAAGTGAACGGCGGCAGACGCGGTGCGCGCACCACACATGCCAGTACGGACGCCGCCGCGGAGAGCTCAGCTGCGGCGTGAACCGCGCAGCTGGTCGACCGAAAAGCTGGCCATTTCGCCACCCATCGGCAAGCGCCGCGGCTGCCCCGGCGGCGGACCCCAGGCGTGCGCGGTGACCACTTCCCAGGTGGCCGGGATGAGGCCATCCTCGCGCAGGTTCTCGTAGGCTTCGAGCATTTGCCGGTAACGCTTGCGGCCGGTCAGGCCACGCTCGCGGGCGCTGTCGGCATTGGTCGCACCCAGGCCCTTGAGATCGCGCAACAGGCCTTGCGGTTGTTCGTAGGTCAGGGTGTAACGCGACACCGACAACACCGGGTCACGCAGGCCGGCGGCGAGCATGGCGTCGCCGACATCGTGCATGTCGAGGAAGCGCGCCACGTGCGCGGCTTCGTCGTGACCGGCCCAGGCCGCGCGCAGTTCGCGCAGGGTATCCGGACCGAAGGTGGAAAACACCAGGAAGCCGCCGGGCTTCAGTACGCGCACGCATTCGTTGAACAGCTGCGCGAGATCGTCGCACCATTGGAAGCACAGATTGGAATGCAGCACATCGATGCTGTGGTCGGCGATCGGAAGCTGCGTCGCGGCACCGGCGACGCGCACAAACGGCCGCAACAGGTGGCTGTGCTGGCGTGCCTGACGCAGCATCGGCACGGCCAGATCCAGCGCGATCACCTGCGCCTTGGGGTAGCGTTTTTTCAGCAGCGCGGTACCGCGCCCGGGGCCGGCGCCGACGTCGAGCACGCGCGCCGGCTTGTCCAGATAAAAATCCAGGCGCGACAGCAAGTCGTCCTGCACCTCGCGCTGCAAGACATCGTGCTCTTCGTACGTAGCGGCGGCACGGCCAAAATTGCGGCGCACCTGGCGGCGGTCAAGGTGGAAGTCGCTCATGCCTGTTTCCGTGTCGCAGCGGGTTCATCCAGAAGCGGTTCGAGTGCCGCGATCAACGGCTCGACAAAGCCGATGAAGGGGGCATGGCCCGCATGGTCGATGCGCGTGAATGCGCCGTCGCAAGCATCGGCACTCCACTGCATGGCACGCCACGGAATCAAGCGATCACGCGCGCCGGCGATCCATGCACTCGGTTGCACCAGGTCTCCGACCCGCGCGCGCAGATCCGTGTTGTCCAGCACATCCAGGCCTTCACGCAACACGCGCGGGTCCGGTTCGCCACGCGCACACAGATCCGCGCGCAAACAGCGCATTTCCTCGCGCGCATGCTCGCTGCCCATGGCCTCGAGCGCCAGAAAGCGCTCCAGCGTGCCGCGGTAATCGCCGCCCAGATCGGCACCGAAGCTGGAAAACACCTCGGGCGCCATGCCGAAACGCCAGTCATCCTGGCGCACGAAGCATGGCGAGGCGCACAGCATCGCCAGCGACCGCACGTGCCCGGGGTATTCCAGGGCGCCGGTCAATGCGACCAGCCCGCCCAGCGACCAGCCCAGCCAGATGGCCGGCGGCGTGGCCTCGGCAATGGCGTGCGTGCACGTGGCCACGTCCAGCGGCAGGTTGGAGTCGCGCGAATGGCCGTGGCCCGGCAAGTCAACCACATGCACGGTCGCGCGCCGGGCCAATGCATCGGTCAGCGGCGCAAACACGCCGCCGTGCATGGCCCAGCCGTGGATCAGCACGATGTGCGTGTCGCCGCTGCCGCGGGTTTCGATGAATAGCTCGGACATAAGCCCGCTATTGTAATGGATGGCAGACCATTGCCAGCGCGTCGAGCAGGTGGTCGACGTCAGCGTCTTTGTGCGCCGCCGACAGCGTGATGCGCAGGCGTGCCTGGCCGGCGGGCACGGTCGGGGGGCGGATGGCGATGACGAGATAACCCGCATGGCGCAACGCTTCCTGGGCGGCCACGGTGCGTTCGTTGTCGCCCAGCCGCAACGGCTGGATGGGCGTGACCGAAGGCATCAACGGCAAGCGCAGCTCGCTCGCACCAGCTCGGAAGCGCGCGATCAGCGACACCAGTTTGTCGCGCCGGCCATGGTCCGCGCGCGCGATGCCTACCGCGGCCCGAGCGGCGGCCGCCAACGCAGGCGGCATGGCGGTGGTGTAGATGTAGCTGCGCGCATACTGGATCAGACCGTCAATCAGCGTCTTGGAGCCAGCCACAAAGGCACCGTGGCAACCCAGCGCCTTGCCCAGCGTGCCCATCAACACCGGCACGTCGCTCTGCGACAGTCCTGCGGCGCGCACGCTGCCGCTGCCGTCCGTGCCGAGCACGCCCAGACCATGGGCGTCGTCGACCATCAAGGTGGCGTGTTCACGCGTTGCCAGTACGGCCAGTTCGGCCAACGGCGCGATGTCGCCGTCCATGCTGAACACGCCGTCGGTGGCCAGCAGGGCTGGCGCGTCGCCGGTACTGTCCAGCTGTCGCGCGGCGGCTTCGACGTCGGCATGCGGATAGCGCTTGAGTGTGGCGCCCACGCTGCGTGCGGCATCGATCAGGCTGGCGTGGTCGAGCTTGTCCTGCACACAGGCGTCGCCGGGGCCGAGCAACGTCTGCATGATGCCCAGATTGGCCATCATGCCGCTGGAAAACACGCAAGCCGCGTCGCGCCCGGTCCACTCGGCCAGGGCCTCCTCAAGCAGGACGTGCTCGCGATGATGGCCGCAAACCAGGTGTGAGCCGGCACTGCCGACGCCATGTTCGGACGCGGCTTGTTGCAGTGCGCGCACGACCGCCGGATGTTGTGCCAGGCCCAGATAATCGTTGCCGGAAAAATTGATCAACGCGTGGCCGGCACGCATCACGCGTACGCCATCGGCGCAATCGATGGCGTGCACGCGTCGCGCCAGACCCTCGTCTGCACGCCGTGCGCAGCGTGCGGTCAAGCGCGCAATCAGATCGGGGCGGACCATGCGCTCATGCCGCGTCGTGGCACGGCTCCAGGATGTCGGCGTGCACGGTATCGGACTCGACTGCGACTTCCAGCGGCTTCAGGTCCAGGCGCTGCAACAGTTGACGGTCGTGCGCGACATCGGGATTGTCGGTGGTCAGCAGCTTGTCGCCCATGAAGATGGAGTTGGCACCGGCAAAAAAGCACAGCGCCTGCACCGCATCGTCCATCTCGCGGCGACCGGCGGACAGGCGCACCATCGAGGCCGGCATGATGATGCGCGCCACGGCGATGGTGCGGATGAACTCGAACGGGTCGAGCTTTTCGGTGCCATTGAGCGGCGTGCCCGGCACCTGCACCAGCTGATTGATCGGCACCGATTCGGGCGGCTCGGGCAGGTTGGCCAGGGTTTCCAGCAAGCCGGCGCGCTCGTCACGGGTCTCGCCCATGCCGACGATGCCGCCGCAGCAGGTTTTCAGGCCCGCGCCACGCACGCGGTCGAGCGTATCCAGACGATCCTGATACTCGCGGGTGTGGATGATGTCGCCGTATTTTTCCGGCGCGGTGTCGAGGTTGTGGTTGTAATAATCGAGGCCGGCATCACGCAGCTTTTCGGCGTGGCCGTCATCGAGCATGCCCAGTGTCGCGCACGTTTCCATGCCCAACCCCTTCACCGCACGCACGATCTCGGCCACCTTGGGGATATCGCGATCCTTGGGCGCACGCCACGCCGCGCCCATGCAGAAGCGGCTGGCACCGGCCGCCTTGGCCGCGCGCGCCTGCTCCAGCACGGCGTCCACGCCCATCAGCTTTTGCGCGTTGACGCCGGTGTGATAACGCTGCGCCTGCGGACAATAGGCGCAGTCCTCCGGGCAGCCGCCGGTCTTGATCGACAGCAGCGTCGACATCTGCACCGCGTTGGGATCGTGGTGCTCTGCATGCACGGCGTGCGCGCGTGCGATCAAATCGTTGAACGGCAGATCGAACAGCTCGCGCACCTCGGTGCGCGTCCAGGCGTGACGGGAAGACTGGGCCATGCGACCTCCGCGAAAAGATACCGCAGCGGAGTGTGGATTCGGGCATCCATCATGTCAACCGCGAATGCATACTCGTGGTTTACAGCCTCCATGCGCACACGTCGTGTCGGCATGTCCCGACAGCGCCGACACCCCAAAGCAGGCATCGTCGAGCCATGAACCGTGAATCGTGGCTTGCGAACCTGTGTCTGCCGCCGCGTTGCCTGTTGTGTGGCGCACACGGGGCGGCCGGCATCGATTTGTGTGACGGTTGCCTGGCCGACTTGCCGCACAACCGGGATTGCTGCGCGCGCTGCGCCTTGCCGCTGGCGCAGCCGGCGGCGCTGTGCGGGCACTGCCAGCAAAAGCCGCCGCCGTGGCAGACCGCGTGGGCGCCGTTTCGTTACGCATGGCCGCTGGACCGGCTGGAAACGCGCTACAAATTTTCGGCCAACCTTGCCGCAGGGCGTACGCTGGCCACACTGTGGCTACAGCATCCGCCAGCGGAGATGCCGCAAGCCATCGTGCCGGTGCCACTGCACGCCGCGCGCCTGCGTCAACGCGGTTACGACCAGGCGCACCAGCTGGCGCGTCTGATCGCACGGCAGATGCGCCTGCCATTGCGCGACGATGGCCTGCGCCGCATGCGCGGAACGGCGGCCCAAAGTCGGCTCGATGCCGTCGCGCGGCGGCGCAATGTTCGTGGCGCATTCGAACTGCGCACCCGCGCGCCACTGCCAGCACACGTGGCCTTGTTCGACGACGTGCTGACCACCGGCGCGACCGTCGGTGAATGCACGCGCGTATTGCGCCGGGCCGGCGTCGAACGGGTCGATGTGTGGGCGGTGGCAAGGGTGGCCGGTCCCGGTCGCTGAAACAGCATGCAGTTGCGCTACTCTTGGGGTTGGAGAAGCGCGGCGACCACCTGGTTGCTGACCGCCATTTTTTCGCCGGGGCCCGCCTGCCCGGCAGGGATGTCCCGGCGTTGAACCCATGCCCCAAGGAGCAAGCAACGTGACATTCCACATGGCTGACGCACCACTCGATCCGCCTGCCCGCCTGCTGCTGGGACCGGGGCCGAGCGAACTGGACCCACGCGTGCTGCGCGCCATGAGCCTGCCGCAGCTCGGTTACGTCGACCCGGCGATGCTGACTATTTTCGATGAGTTGAAGGCGCTGCTGCGCGAAGCCTTCCAGACCCGCAACGAATTCGCCATCGCGTTGTCGGGCACCGGCACGTCCGGCATGCAGGCGTCGCTAGTCAATACCATCGAGCCGGGTGACACGGTCGTGATCGGCATCATGGGTTATTTCGGCGAGCGGCTCGCGATGATGGCCGAGCGCCTGGGCGCGAAGGTCACGCGCGTGGAAGCCGAGTGGGGTACACCGCTGAATGTCGATCGCCTGCGCGACACCATCCGCGAGGTGCGTCCGCGCGTGGTCGGCGTGGTTCACGGCGAAACCTCCACCGGTGTGGCGCAGAACAATATCGCCGACATCGCGGCGGCGGCACACGAGGTTGACGCGTTGCTTGTCGTCGATACCGTCGCCTCGCTCGGCGGCCATCCGATCAAGCTCGACGAAGCCACCGTCGATGTCTGTTACAGCGGCAGCCAGAAGGCATTCGGCGCACCCTCGGGCCTGGCACCGCTGACCTTGAACGAGCGCGCGCTGGAGCACGTGCGCCAGCGCAAGACGCCGGTATCGAGCTTTTATCTCGATGTACCGGCATTGCAGGCGTACTGGTATGAAGGCAAGTACCACCACACCATTTCGGCGCCGCTGATCTACGCCCTGCACGCCGCGCTGCGCGTGCTGTGCAACGAAGGCAGCCAGATGCGCTGGGAGCGGCACGCACGCAACTACGGCGCCTTCCGCGCCGCCGCGGAAGCCATGGGCCTCGGCATCCTGGCCGCCCCCGAGCACGCGCTGCATACAGTGGCCGGCGTGCTGCTTCCCGATGGTATCGACGCGGGTGACGTGCAAAAGGCCTTGCTCGCGGACTTCGGCATCGAGGTCGCCACCGGGCTGGGGCCGTTCAAGCCACGCATGCTGCGTGTCGGCCTGATGGGTTACGGCTCGCAACCGGTGTTCGTGCTGCGCCTGCTGGCCGCGCTCGAAAGCGTGCTGCGCGCGCGCGGTCACCGCTGCGAAACCGGCGTCGGGCTGGCGACGGCACAGCAACATTGGCAATCGTAGCCACGGCGGACGTATCACCATGACCGATTCCACCGGCAAACCGGACGTCGACAAACACGCGCTGGTCGCCGCCCTGCGCCGATTCCTGCCGGACGACATGGTCCTGCACGCGACCGAGGACCTGCGCGCGTACGAATGCGACGGCCTGTCGGCGTACAAGCAGACGCCAATGGTTGCGGTATTGCCGCGCACGATCGAACAGATCCGGCAGATCATGCGCACCTGTCTGGAGCTGGGTGTGCCGGTGGTGGCGCGCGGCGCCGGCACCGGCTTGTCCGCCGGGGCCTTGCCGCTCGGCGACGGCCTGCTGTTGAGCCTGGCGCGCTTCATGTCGATCCTCGACATCGACCCGGTCAACCGGACCATGCGCGTGCAACCGGGCGTGCGCAACCTGGCCATCTCCGAAGCGGCGGCGCCATACGGCCTGTACTACGCGCCGGACCCGTCCTCGCAGATCGCCTGCATCATCGGCGGCAACGTGGCCGAAAACGCGGGCGGCGTGCATTGCCTGAAGTACGGCCTGACCGTGCACAATATTCTCAAGGTCAAGCTGGTGACCATGGACGGCCAGCTGCTGAGCTTCGGCACCGATGCGCTGGACGCGCCCGGTTTCGACCTGCTGGCGTTGGCCACCGGCTCCGAAGGCATGCTCGGCATACTGGTCGAGGTCACGGTGAAATTGATCCCGCGACCGGTCACCGCGCGCGTGGTGCTGGCGGCGTTCGACAATGTCGAGGCCGCCGGCGCGGCGGTCGGTGCGATCATTGCCGAAGGCATCATCCCGGCCGGCCTGGAGATGATGGACAACCCGACCATTCGCGCCGCCGAGGCCTTCGTGCACAGCGGCTATCCGGTCGATGCCGAAGCGATCCTGCTGTGCGAGCTCGACGGCACCGCCGAGGAAGTGGCCGACGGCATCGACGAGGTCACCGCCATCATGCAGCGCTGCGGCGCGAGCATGACGCGGGTCTCGCGCGATGAACAAGAACGCGCCAGATTCTGGGCCGGACGCAAGATGGCCTTCCCCGCCATGGGCCGCATCTCGCCCGACTACTACTGCACCGACGGCGCCATTCCGCGCAAGCACCTGCCACGGGTGTTGCGGCGCATCCAGGAACTGGGCAAAAAACACGACCTGGCCGTGGCCAACGTGTTCCATGCCGGCGACGGCAACCTGCATCCGATGATCCTGTACGACGCCGGCTCGCCGGGCGAGCTGGAACGCGCCGAGGCGCTCGGTGGCGACATCCTCCGCTTGTGCGTCGAGGTCGGCGGCACCATCACCGG
>DASSKC010000035.1:0-7841 GCA_035690885.1 Oleiagrimonas sp.
TCGACATCACGGCGCATGTTGCAAAACACCAGCGCCTGTTCGGCACGTTCGCTGACCAGCAGTTGCGCCAGCGCATCAACCTTTTGCGCCGGCTCCACGGCATGGAAACGCTGCACGATGGCCGGCATCGCATCGGCCGGAACATCCACCGTCACCTCCACCGGCTGGCGCTGCAGGTGTCGGCTGACCGCGCGGATTTCCGGCGTGTAGGTGGCCGAAAACAGCAAGGTTTGATGGTGTTTCGAAATGCGCCCGACGATGTCGTCGATGGCCTCGGAAAACCCCATGTCGAGCATGCGGTCGGCTTCATCGAGCACCAGTACCTTGATGCCGCCACCATGCAGGCTGCCGCGCTTCAAATGCTCTTGCACGCGCCCCGGCGTGCCCACCACGATGTGCGGATCATGCGTCAACGACGCCAGTTGCGGCCCCAGCGGCATGCCGCCACACAGCGTCAGCAGCTTCACATTGGGAATGCCGGCGGCCAACTGGCGGATGGACTTGCTGACCTGATTGGCCAGCTCGCGGGTCGGGCACAACACCAGCGCTTGCAGGCGAATGGTTTCGACATCCAGCGCCTGCAACAGTCCCAGCCCGAATGCAGCGGTCTTGCCGCTGCCCGTCCGGGCCTGCGCGATCACGTCATCGCCGGCCAGCACCGGTGACAGGCTTTGCGCCTGCACCGGTGTCATGTCCGTGTAGCCGAGGGTCTCGACGCTGGCCAGCAGCGCGGATTTGAGCGGAAGCGATGCAAAAGATGTCATGCACCATGATCGCATCCATGCCCAGCCGATGGAACGGGAATCCGCCTGCGCGCGGCAACACCGGACTTGCCGGCATCGCTCAACTGGTGCGTCGACGCAAGCCGAACAACATGCCGATCAGCAGCAATCCCAGACCGAACATGCCCAGCGTGGCCGGCTCCGGCACTGCCACGGGGCCGACGGCACCAATCATCACGTCGTCGAGTCCGAATGCCACACCGAAACCGTCAAAGATCACGGATTTGGCCTGACCGGTGAAATTCAGCCCGACCTGCAACCAGCATGGAATGTCGCCACTGCAGTAGAGGCCCGTACCGGACAAGTTCGTGTGGCCCAGCACGGAGCCCTGGCCGTTCGCGCCGCTGTACACCGTCATCGTGCCGGAAAAAGCGTTGAGGAAGGTGGTGTAGTAAAAATTGAGCCCCGTATCGAACCCACCGGCGATGTTCATCGTCATCTGGCCGCCGCTGAACAAGCCGGGACCCGCCCAGTTCGGCGCACTCGGTTCGTCGAAAACGGAGCGAACCCTCGCGCCCTGCCACTTGACGCCGTAATCAGGGCCACCACAGGAACGCTGAAAGAAGATGTTCCGCGTGGTGCATCCGCCGTCGTAGTAATTGTGCACGCCCGTGCCGGTCTTCAGCCCGTCGAAGTTCATCACGACCGGCGTGGCGCTGGCGACGCCGCACACCAGCAGTCCGAGAACCAAGGCCAACACGCCCCCCATATGACTATTGCGCAATTTCATTGCTGCACCTCATGAATGACACGTCCCGTGTGAACGCACCAACATTCATGCAACTACCGTGCCCGGAAAATAAAATACTTTGTGTTCAGCGCATTACATTTCATGCGCTTCCGGCAGCGCTGTCGATCCGTAAAAAATTCCGACGGTATTGAGGTGCTCAAGGGGCTGGATTTTCCGCCACGCGCCGTATCAACGCCTTCAGATCATCGGCATCGAAATGCTGGTTGTGACGACAGAAATCGCAACGCACATCCGCCTCGCCCTGCTCGTCAAGCATCGACTGCAACTGTGCCGGCCCCAGCGACTGCAGCATGGCTTCCACCTTTTCACGACTGCAGGTGCAGGCAAAACCCAGCTCGACAGGTTCGGCCAGTTGCGGTGGCGTTTCGTGGAACAGGCGGTACAGGATCGTATCCAGCGGCAAGCCGAGAAGTTCTTCGGTGGTCAGCGTTTCGGCAATCGTCTCCAGCGTGCGCCACTGGTCATCGTTGGTCTGCCGGTTCGCCAGCTGATCGGGCATCCGCTGCAACAGCAGACCGGTCGCACGGCCATTGCCGAACGCCAGCCAGAATCGGGTCGGCAACTGTTCGGACTGCTCGAAGTAATCACCCAGGCAAGCGGCCAGATCAGCCGAAGCCAACGGCACCAGGCTTTGATAGTCCTTGCCCTGCTGCGGCTTGAGCGTGACCGCCAGCATCGCCTGATCGCCCAGCAAGGACTTGAGGTCGGGCAGCTCGGTTTGTGCCACCGGCTGTTTCCACTGCGCCAGACCGCGAACCGTATGGTCGTGCGCCGCCTCGGCCAGAAGCAGCGAAAGTTCGCCCTGCCCCCGGGCCTGCAGCGCCAGTCGACCCTCGAACTTCAGCGTCCCCACCATCAGACACGCCGCCACCAGTGCCTCGGCCAGCTGACTTTGTATTTCCAGCGGATAGTCGCGCGCATGCAACACCGGCGACAGCGCGCTTTCCAGACGCACGTACTCGCCACGCAAATCGGTGTCGGGGAAGAAAAAGCGTTGTCGCAGGTTGTCCATGAGGCGCTCGGAAAACGGGATGGTCGGCTAGATGGTAGCCGAACCCGGTGGATGCGCTGCGCTTGTCCACCCTGCCCAAGCATGAGGTCCGTCGCGACGTGCGCCGGACTTGTTACCGGCGCGCCGGCGGTGACGTCGATCCGCGCACGACTAGCTCGGGCCGGAACAGCTTGGTCGATGCCGGGTGGCTGGGCCGCTCGCGGGTCTGCTCGATGAGAAGCCGCGCGGCATGGCTGGCGATGTTTTCGGTGGCTTGTCCGGCGGTGGTCAGCGGCGGCCAGGTCTGGCGCGCAAACGGGTTGTCCTCGAAACCGGCGATCGACAGTTCGTGCGGCACGTCCAGCCCGATGGAGCGTGCCGCCACCAGTGCGCCGGCGGCGATTTCGTCGTTGGCGCCGAAAATCGCGGTCGGTCGCGGATCGAGGGTGAACAGCTGACGCGCGCGCCGGAAACCGTCTTCGAACGAAAAGTCGCCGCGCAGGACCAGCGCCTCCTCTTCCTTGATGCTGTAGGCCCGCAGCGCATCGGCGTAACCGCGATGACGCGCACGGCTGGAGCGATGTTCGGCATCGCCCCAGAGAAACCCGATGCGCGTGTGGCCCAGAAGGATCAGATGTTCGGTGATCGCATAGCTGGCGTGGTGATCGTCGACATAAACGCACATGCCGTCGTCGGACATCTCGGGCGAGGCCGACAGAATGCGCACCACGTTGGCTCCGGCTTCATCGAGTGCTTGCAACACCTGTGCATTTTCCGAGACCGGTGGCGTGAGAATCATCCCCGACAGACGCGAACGTCGATAACGATTGACCAGATCCCCGGCGAGGTCTTGGGCGTGTGCGTGGCATGGATGAATGTGCAGATCGAAACCAAGCTCGTCGCACACTTGCAGCGCACCCTCTTGCAGGGCCTGGATGTAATAGGGGTTGGGGTTGTCGTAGATCAGACTGATCACGTACGCGCGCGCGCCGCGCAAACCGCGCGCCGCTAGATCCGGTTGGTAGCCCAGCTTCTCGACGGCCTTGAGCACGCGCTGACGCGTCTGCTCGCTGACCCACGCTTCGCGATTGACGACACGCGAAACGGTTTTTTGCGATACGCCGGCCAACTTGGCGACATCGTTCATCGTGGCCGTCACGGACACCTCCCCTGAGCACCTGTCCCACCCAAGTTACCGCAACTGGACAGCGATGTCCCCGCGACCGCATTCCGCCGCGCCGGGACGCGCATGCACCAGCGGCACGACCGCTTCGGGGTGGGTCCGCCAGGCATCGTCCCGGCGATGCGGGGCATGCGCATGCCGAGCATCCCTGTCAACGATGTCAGTCTACTCACAAACAATAAATAGCATTTATAACATTAAAATCATATATTTAACTGTATTTAATTGAACATATGGAAATGATATTACAGTAAGTTGACAACGTAGTCTGGCCCGCTCCAGAATGAAACCATCTTCCAGATTGCAAGCCACCGAGGGGTTGTCGCGAATGCAGAGTGTGTCCAGCCAACCGAAGTCGCCGGCCTGCTGGCCAACGACTTCGCCGACAGGTCATGAAGCCGGCGCATCGGTGCTGGCCGCCGATATCGGCGGTACGCATGCGCGTCTGGGACAGGTCGGAACGACACCCGACATGCCGCTTCTGGCCTATCACGAGTACGCCTGCGCCGGACATGCGGACCTGCAACACATCGTGCGGGACTTTCTCGATCAACATGCCGACGGACCGATCACGCACGGCGTGCTGGCGTGCCCCGGTCGCGTCTCCGGCGGCGTCGTGCACAACCGAAATCTGCCGTGGCCCGTGGTCGTGTCCGCGCTGCGCTCGGACCTGGGCATGACCGACCTGATGGTGATCAACGACTTCGAGGCCGTGGCACATGCCGTGCACTACACGGAGCTGACCACCATCGCGACGCTTTCGCGCACAAGCGACGCCGCGCAACCGGGACCGCAGGTCATCGTCGGCCCCGGCACCGGACTGGGTGCGGCGGTATTGCTGCCGGGGCACCCACGGCCGACGGTGCTGGCGACCGAAGCCGGACAGGTGAGCCTGTCTCCGGGTACGGACCTGGAGCGGGAGATCATGCGTGTACTCGCCGGCTCGGGCAAAACCCACGTATCGTGGGAGCGCGTCCTGTCCGGCCCGGGCCTGCTCAATCTTTACCTTGCGCTGTGTGCCATCGAGGGGGTGGCACCCGCCCTGACGAGCCCCAGATCCGTGGCCGAGGCCGCACAGTCAGGAGCGCACCACCAAGCCGGTCGGGCGCTGGAGGTGTTCTGCGCCATGCTGGGCAGTTTCACCGGCGACCTGGCCCTGCTGTACGGCGCCAGCGGCGGCATCTGGCTGGCTGGCGGTGTACTGCCGAAGCTGCGCGAAAAGCTGATCCACAGCACGTTTCTCGATCGCTTCACGCACAAGGGCTGCATGAGCGGCTTCCTTGAAACAGTGCCCGTACACCTTTTGCAACACGGACAGCTCGGCGTCACCGGTGCCGCCGGCTGGTATCTCGATCAATGGCATCGAGACGGCAAAGCACCGGACACAGAAAAAGGCGGCGGCATGACGATCTGATTGTCGTCGACAACCGCGCAACCGGCGTTGCCGCCATCGCCTGCAGTCGACCGGTTGCCATCATCCGGAGGGGAGACTTCCATGCATTACCGCAAGACGATTCTTGTCACCAGCATCATCTCGGCATTGCTTTTCGCCGGCGGCGTTTCGGCCCACGATGGTCCCACGCAACCGGCCTCCGACAACGCGCCACGTGCACAATCGACCACCGGCGGCACCAACACATCCAATCAGAAAGACCCGACCCAGCTCCAGGGCGTGGTGGTGTCAGGTATTCGCCGCAGTCTCGCCGATTCGTTGAACACCAAGCGCTCGGCCAACACCATCGTCGAGGCAGTCAGCGCCGAAGATCTGGGCAAGTTTCCCAACACCAACGTGGCCGAGGCCATGACCCAGGTGCCAGGCGTCACCCTGGACCGCAAGATGGGGCAAGGTGACCTGGTCAGCATCAACGGCACCGACCCGGCCTTGAACCTCACCTTCATCAACGGCCACCTGATGGCCGAGGTGCCGTGGTTGCATGGCTCCCAACCCAGTCGCGGCTTCAACTTCACCATTTTGCCGCCGCAGCTGGTGGGCAAGATCGTGGTGCACAAGACCTCCGAGGCGCGCTTCCCGTCCGGTTCCATCGGCGGCACCGTGTTCGTGCATACGCGCAAGCCGCTGGACCTCAAAGCCAATTCGTTCGCCGGCTCGATCGGTGCGACCTACAACAGCCAGGCCCATGACGAGGCGACCAACCCGATCGGCTCGCTGTTCTACAACTGAAAGAATGACGCCAACACCTTCGGTTTCAATGTGTCAGTGTCGCATTACGAGGAGCGCATCGACCGCGAGGGCCTGGAGATCTTCACCGGCTATGGCACTGCCGCCGACTATTCGGCCAACCTGCCCTGGCACGCGCACGATTCGGCCAAGGTGCCGGGCGTGATCAACGCCGCCTGGTTCCGGCAGACACGCGAACGCGACGGCGCGCATCTGTCCATGCAATGGCGACCGACCGAGCGGCTCGAGTTCGGCCTCAATGCCATGTACGTGGACGAGAACTACGACAACTGGAACACCTCGTTCTACCCGATGCCGAGCGCCAACCCCGACAACGTGGACAAGCTCGGCGCAGTCGAGGACGGCGTGATCCGCACCGGCCACGTGTGCAGCACGGTGTTTTCCAACCCGTGCCAGAACGGCGCCACGATCAGCGGACCGGCCACGGTCTACTTCGACAGTTTCCCGCGTGCGAGCAACGTCACCATCAAGGGTTTCGACTTGAGCGGCGAATACCGCGGCGACGGCTGGGGCATGGCGGTCAAGGCCGGCATCAGCAAATCGACCAACCCCAACCAGCGCCAGTACACGATGAACGCGGCCTTCCACGGCGGCTACACCTTCGACCTGGACAAGGGCGTCACGTTCGATGATCCGGCCGCGGCTCGCAATCCGCAAAACTGGACGGTCGGCGGCCTGGACGGCAGCAACCCGACCCAGCTTCTCACCCACCACACCCGCCAACTGGTCGACTTCCTGCAGGTGGATTTCCACAACGATTTCGACAGCGCGTTCAATCGTCTTCACTACGGCGCGCGCTTCAGCCAGAACCGCCTGGCCGAAACCTCGCACACCTACAATGCCGTCGGCCCGTCCGCCCAGGGCACGCTGGAAGATGTCGTCGGTACCGTCGGCTATGTCGACATCATCGGCAATCGCGTTCCCGGCTTCTCGCCCGGTCAGGGCCGTCACCTGATGTGGTCCCGCAGCGGCCAGCTCGGCAGTTATGCCGGCTACAACCTGGTCGATGTGCCGAGCGCCTATATCAACGGCACGGTGAACTTTTCGGAGAAGAACCTCGCCGCCTACGTGCAGCAGGATTTCGCCTTCGACCGCCTCAGCGGCAACTTCGGCCTGCGCTACGTGCACACCAAGACCACCACCGGCTCGATCCATCCGGACGTGCCCACGCCGAGCTTCCCGATCCCGGCGTCCTGGCACAAGACGACGTCCAAGTCTTACGACGAGTGGCTGCCGTCGCTCAACCTGACCTACGTGCTGGCCGACGGCTTGCTGTTGCGCGGCGCGATCTCCGAAACCATTGCCCGGCCGCCGGCGTTCCAGGAGGTCAACACCTTCTTCATCGCCGACGTGGCCATTCCGCCGAAGGCGTCGGGCGGCAATGCCGACCTCAAGCCGTACAAGTCGACCAATATCGACGCCTCTCTGGAATGGTATTTCGCGCCGCAGTCGGTCTTCGCCATCTCGGCGTTCTACAAGAACATCCGCAACTACATTTCCACCGTGTCGGTGTTCGAGAAACATCATGATCCGAAGGCCACCGGAGCCACCCTGGCCACGCTGGTGTCCATGGGTCTGTGCGACGCCAACGCCATGTGCAAGTTCAGCGTGACCAAGCCGGCCAACGTCGGCACCGGCAAGCTGCTGGGCGTGAACCTGTCCTACCAGCAAGCCTTCGGCCACACCGGATTCGGCATGGTCGACTCGGTCACCTACTCGCACGGCACGCTGTCCACCGGTGGTGCGTTGCCGTACAACTCCAAGTGGTCGGTCAACTTCAGCCCGTACTTTGCCAAGGGGCCATTCAGTGCCCGGCTGACCTACAACTGGCGCAGCGAGTATCTTGCAGGTGGCTACATCGCCGGCGCCCCGCCGGCCACCACCAACGACTACGGCGAGCTGGACCTGTCGCTGGGCTGGACGTTCAACGAGCA
>DASSKC010000036.1:0-5069 GCA_035690885.1 Oleiagrimonas sp.
GGCCTGCGCATGCTCGACGTATGCACAGGCTGCGGTCCCGGGGCCATGAAGGGGCCGATGAAGGGCGCCACCATCGCTCACACCAAGCAGCGCCGTCGCCACAACCGCTACATCGGCATCACCGAGCCGGGCATCATCGCCGCCGAGTCGCCCAACCCGATCGTCAACCGCCTGGTCATCATGCCGGACATCGAAAAGCGCCTGGAGGCCTTCGTGCGTCTGGGCCACGGCATCATCGTGTTCCCCGGCGGCGTCGGTACCTGCGAGGAAATCCTGTACCTGCTCGGCATCCTGCTGCACGCGGACAATGCCGGCATTCCGTTCCCGCTGATCCTCACCGGCCCGCGTGAATCGGCCGACTACTTCGAGCAGATCGACCGCTTCCTGCGTCTGGCGCTGGGCGAGGGCGTCGCCGGACACTACCAGATCATCATCGACGACCCGATGGCCGTGGCTCGCGCCATGGCCCGTGGCATCGACAAGGTCAAGAGCAATCGGCTGGACACCAAGGACGCGTTCTACTTCAACTGGGGCCTCAACATTCCTTACACGTTCCAGCAGCCGTTCAAGCCGACCCACGAAGCCATGGCCGACCTCAGCATCCACCGCGACCGTCCGCGCGACGAGCTGGCCGCCGACCTGCGCCGCGTGTTCTCCGGCATCGTCGCCGGCAACGTCAAGGAGGAAGGCATGCGCGCCATCGAGGAACGCGGACCGTTCGAAATCGACGGTGACCCCGAAGTCATGCGCGCGCTCGATCACATGCTCAAGGCCTTCGTCGCCCAAGACCGCATGAAACTCCCCGGCGGCGCCGCCTACGAGCCGTGCTACCGTATCCAGACATCCTGACGCAGCTGTCTATTGTCCAAATGGAATTCGGCTGGTAGGATACGCGGCTCATTGGGGCGGTTAGCTCAGCGGTAGAGCACTTCCTTGACATGGAAGGGGTCACAAGTTCGATCCTTGTACCGCCCACCACTTTTCAAGTGGCACCCATCATTAAAAAAGCGGCCGGATAGTCTCTATCCGGCCGCTTTTTTTCTTTCCCGCGCCGTGCCGCAATGATCTGCAAGGCGATTGCTTCCGTGTGTATCCAGCGCCAAGTACTGCGCTGCGGTTATGGTGTTGACCTGCAACACACATGTAACATGTATTACAATGTATGTTGTATGTGATATACGCACATAAAGATCATTGAAATGCCTCTTGAATTTTCATCGAGCATGGAGCTTCTGGCGATGCTTGGTAGTCGCTTGCGAGATCAACGCCTGGCGCAAAATTTGTCGCAGGCCGCACTCGCCGGGATGGCCGGCATGTCGTTGGGTGCATTGCGCAAGCTTGAAAAGGACGGTCGGTGTTCACTTGAAACGCTCGTGGCCGTCGTGCAGGCGTTGGGACTGACGAGTGAGTTGGAAGATCTGTTCGTGCTCAAGCGCCAATCCATTGCACAGATGGAGCGAGCGGAGGCGGCAGGCCAGCGGCAACGTGCATCCAAGCGGAAGTCTTCGTGAAAAAGCTCGACGTTCATTACGCAGGGTGGGGAGAGGATTGGCTGCTCGGCACCTTGGCCGACGACGGGCAAACGTTGCTTTTCGAATATTCATCCACGGCGCTTGAGCGTGGCCTGGAGTTGTCGCCGGTACACCTGAAACTGCGGGCAGCGGCCTACGGCGACTTCCCGCGTTTTCTGCATCGGCTTCCCGGATTGCTGGCTGACAGTCTTCCGGATGGTTGGGGGTTGATGCTCATGGATCGCGTGTTCCGCCGCGAAGGGGTGCGCCATCCGGGTCCATTGGATCGCCTGGCTTTCATTGGCAATCGTGCCATGGGTGCGCTGAGCTTCGTGCCACCGCATGACGTCAACACGGATGAACCCGACTGGAACCTGCTGGCTTTGGTCCAGGAGAGTCAGCGCGTGTTCGATGGTGAGGCTGGTGATGCTTTGCGAGCGCTTGCTGTTGCGGGTGGTTCACCGCAGGGCGCTCGCCCCAAGGCGCTGGTGCAGTTTGACGCGGCAACCAGCCGCGTGAGCACGCGATCCGATGCGCCCGGTGTGCCGTGGCTGGTGAAGTTTCCGGCACAAGGCGAGCACGCGGAAGTCTGTGCCATCGAGCAGTTGTATGCGGAACTGGCTCGCGATTGCGGAATCGACATGCCGCGTAGCCGTTGGTTTGATCTTCCGGGGAACATGGCGGCCTTCGGGGTGCAACGTTTTGATCGCGAGAGGGGCATGCGGGTGCCGGTACACAGCCTTGCCGGTTTGCTGCATGCCGACTTCCGCACGCCCGGGACGGTGGATTACACGGCATTGCTGCGAGCCGCGCGAATGATGACCCGTGATCAGCGGGAAGTGAAAGCCGCATTTGCGCGTGCCGTATTCAACGTGGTGTTTCACAACCGGGATGACCATCCCAAAAACTTTGCCTGGCGGCTTGGGAGTGATTTGCGCTGGCGTTTGGCTCCGGCGTTCGACCTCACCTTCAGCGAGGGGCCGGCGGGTCAGCACAGCCTGGACGTATGCGGTCAGGCCGACGGCATCACGCGGGAACACTTGTTGCGGCTGGCCAGGGACGGCGACTTGCCGTCAAGCGACGCAAGCGAAATTCTGGATCGCGTCAATTCGGTGGCTACCGGCTTTGCAGCGCGTTGCCAGGGTCACCCCATTCGCCGAGACACGGTAGCGCGCATGGCAAAGGTGGTTGAGCGGCGTTGATGGCCGAGAAGCCGGCATTGACTGGATTGGTCAATGCGCGGCGATTTCTGTATCGAGTGTCGGCGCGTAACCGACATTGTGCGAGGGTCGATGCCGGACAGGGCGCAAGGCGTCGCCCTGTCCGGCTGCAGTGCCGCTGTGTCGGCGTCAGTTCGGTTGGATGGTGCAGGGCAGGGTGTGGTCTGCCTCGGTACTCAGTTCGACGCCGGTCACGGAGATCGCGTCTCCGGTGGCCGCTTTCAGCTGGAAGGGAATGCGGATCTGCCGCATGTCCACACCGGCTCGCTGCAGGCATTGCAACGGAAGGCCCACGCGCATCCATGTGTCGGTCGGCAGTTTGGACAGTGCGGTGGTGACCGGAATCGTGATGGCAGCATGTTGGTCCGGGGCCATGCCGAACGAGACGGTGCCGGAGGCGAGGTGGTTGATCTTCATGGTGACCACCAGCATCGTGTCCGCGGCGGTTTGGCTGGAGAGGTTTTGCGCCTCGTCCGCGCGCAGTTGATAGGCGGCCGTGCCCGACCAGACGAGGCGGCGCGCGCTTTCCTGGCGTTGATAGTCCTCGGTGCTTACCGTCAGGCTGTCATTGCCGGTTGTCGCAGGCAGGGACGTGACCGTTACCGGCGGAACATCGGTGCCGGTGGCCAGTTGCACCACGATGCCTGCTCCGGGTGTGCCGTTGTGCAGGTAGGTGCCGGACGCCGCGGAATCGGCCGGCACACCGGAGACTTCGGACAGATGACCGATGTTGCCGTCGTCGCCGTAGCGCAGGCCGTAGCCGTAGGCAAATTGCGGGTCATAGTTTTTCTGGCCGATGTTCAGCGGCGTTTGCATGGCGGTACGTGGCCACGAGAAGGCAAGCTTTCCGTGGAAGTCGTACTGGATGCCACCGTTGGCCTTGCGCAGCAGCACGTCGGCCACGCCTTCACCTTCGGAACCGGGAAGCCAGGCCACGACGAAGGCGTCCGAGGCGTTGATCTCGCGGTTTACCCACAGCGGTCGGCCGGTCAGGAACACCGATACCACCGGGATGCCCTGGGCGTGCAGGCGCTTGAGCAGGTCCAGGTCGGTCGTGTCGTTTGGCGCGTAGTCGAGCGTGGGGATGTCGCCCATGTATTCGGCATACGGGTCTTCGCCATACACCACGATCGCCACGTCCGGTTTGTGCTTGTAATGGCCGTCGACCGCCAGCTCGGCCTGACCGCCGGCGGCTTGCACCTGTTTGCGAATGCCTTCCCAGATGGAGGTGGCGTTGGGGAAGTCGGCGCGGGTGGTGCCGGTGCCTTGCCAGGTCAGTGTCCAGCCTCCGGACTGCTTGGTGATGCTGTCGGCACCGTCACCGGCCACGAGGATGCGCTGATCGGGATCCAGTGGCAGCAGATGATTCCGGTTCTTCAGCAGCACCAGCGACTCGCGTACGGCACGCCGCGCAAGGGCGCGATGCTGTGGGCTGCCGATCAACTTGAACTTGCCGCCGAGTGCTTGTTGCGACGGCGCACCCTGCTCGAACAGGCCGAGCCGGAACTTGACCCGCAGGATGCGTGCCACCGCATCGTCCAGTCGCGCCATTGGAATGCGGCCGGATTTCACTTCGGCGAGGGTGTTTTTGTACAGGCCCTTCCAGCTGTCCGGGGCCATGTACATGTCCAGGCCGGCGTTGATGGCCTGGGGGCAGTCGGTCGTGGTGCATCCGGGGAGCTGACCTTGCGCATTCCAGTCGCCGACGATGAAACCCTGGAAGTCCATGCGTTGCTTCAGCACGCCGGTGAGCAGCGATTTGCTGCCGGTCATCTTCATGCCGTTCCAGCTGGAGAATGACGCCATCACGGTTTGCACGCCGGCATTGATGGCCGGTGGGTAGCCGGCAGCGGCGATGTCGCGCAGTTGCTTTTCGCTGATGCGGGCGTCGCCCTGGTCCTTGCCGTTGTGGGTCGAGCCGTCGCCCAGGTAATGCTTGGCGCTGGCGATCACGTGCGAGCCATCCAGAAACTGCGGCGTACCCGCTTTGCCCTGCAGGCCTTCGACCATCGCCGTGGCGTACCTGGCCACCAAGGCCGGGTTTTCCGAATAGCCCTCGTAGGTGCGGCCCCAGCGATCGTCCCGCGGCACCGACAGGGCGGGAGCGAAGGTCCAGTTGACGCCGACCGCGCGGGCTTCGGCGGCCGTCGCCGCGCCGATCTTGCGTATCAGTTCCGGATCGCGAGTGGCACCGAGGGCGGAGTTTTGCGGGAACAGCGTCGCGCCGACGACATCGTTGGCACCGTGCACGGCATCGAATCCGAACAACAGCGGAATGCCGACGCCGCCATCGCTGGTGTCGACCGACGCTTTGTGGAACGCATCGGCAAGCTGCAAC
>DASSKC010000037.1:0-22957 GCA_035690885.1 Oleiagrimonas sp.
GCATACGGCTTGCCGGCCTTTGACAACACGATTTCCTCACCCGCATGCGCCCGCTCAAGCAGACGCGAGAGGTGGGTCTTGGCTTCGTGAACGTTGATGATCTCAGGCATGACAGAAAGACTAGACTAAGTTACGGACTAAGTCCAACCATCATCCACTTACACGTCCCGCCGATACGTCAACGCCGTGATCTGCTCGGAGATCAAGCCGATCAGGAAGATGATCACCGCGGCGCTCCACAGCATCGTGCTCATGTTGGTCAGCCGCCCCTGGGTGATGAAGGTCCACGCGTAGTTGGCGCAGCCGAGCACGAAGAACACGAATGCGGTGGGCACGAACAGCTTCAGTGGCGAATACAACGTGGCGATCTTGAAGATGATCAGCAAAAAGCGCAGGCCGTCGCGCAGCGGACGGATGTGGCTGGTGCCGACGCGCTCGGCGACCTTGATCGGCAGGTAGGTGACGCCATAGGCGCTGCGGAAGAACGCCATGGTGCTGGTGGTCGGATAACTGAAACCGTTGGGCAGCAGGTGTATGAATTCACGGAACTTGCTGGCGCGCACGGCGCGGAAGCCGGAGGTGAGGTCGTGCACCTTGTGTCCGGTCATGCGGCTGGCCAGCCAGTTGTAAAAGGTGTTGGCCATGCCGCGACCGACGTCGGCCTGGCTTTCCCAGGCACGTGCGCCAACGACCATGTCGTAGCCTTCGTCGAGCTTGGCCAGCAGGCGCGCGATGTCGTCCGGGTCGTGCTGGCCGTCGCCATCCATGAACACCAGGATGTCGCCCGTGGCGGCACGCGCGCCGCGTTTGATCGAGGCACCATTGCCCATCGAATACGGCGACGACAGGCAGGTGATGCCGTTGTCCGTGCACAGTGCGCGGGTATTGTCGGTCGAGCCGTCGTCGATGACGATGATCTCGGCGTCCGGCTGCACGGCACGCAGGCGCGGCAGCAGGTCGGTCAGCGCGGGTGCTTCGTTTTTGGCGGGCAGGATGATGCTGAGTCGGCTCAAGATGGTTCCTCACATGACCGGGCGATGATAGCGTCTTTGCCGCGCGCCACCGGCGATCAACGTCACACGCCGGGCGGCAGACGGTGGTCATTCGGGCCGCTCATTTGGCAAACGTGTACCGTCAGCCCTACCATTTTGTATCATTGGCGATTGCGACGTTGCGAGGGGACGGGAATGGGGATTTCCGCGCTGGTGCTGGCGGCGACACTGGCGGGCGCGCCGATGTCGGGCGCGGTATCGCTGCCGGCAACGCCGCAGTTCCGGCACTACGACATCAACGAAGGCCTGCCCAGCAGCAACGTGTACACGGTGGTGCAGGATCGCCGCGGCGTGATGTGGATGGGCACGCGCGCCGGCCTGGTGCGCTATGACGGCAGCGACATCAAGGTCTACCGGCACAAGCCCGGTGATGCCACGTCGCTGGCCAGCAACGACGTGTCGATGGTGCTGGCCGACAGCAAGGGCCGCCTGTGGGCCGGCGGCGAAGGCAGCGGCGTGAACCTGCTTGATCCGGTCACCGGCACGTTCAGGCATTTCCGCCACGATCCCGAGGATCCGCACAGCCTGGCCAACAACGACGTGATGACCATGGCCGAAGGGGGCGACGGCTCGCTGTGGGTGGGCATGTACGGCGCCGGACTTGACCACATGACGACGCCGGGGCATTTCGTCCACCTCACGCACGTCAAGGGCGAGCCGAACAGCCTGGTGTCCAACAACGTGCTGTCGTTGTTCAGCCGCGGCAAGGGCCGGGTCTGGATCGGAACGATGCGCGGCATGGACATCCGCGACCCTGACGGCTCGCTGCGCCACGTCCGCTTTGAAGGCCTGTCCAAGGCGCCCGTCGTATGGCGCATCGAAGGCGATGCGCAACACGTGCGGGCCGATACCAGCGCGGGTTTGTTCGTGGTCGGTGCCGATGCCGTGGCTCGCCGGCTGGGTGCCGGCAAACTGCCATCGCGCAACGTCTTCGCCAGCGTGCGCGACACGCACGGCGCGCTCTGGGTGGGGACCAACAATGGCCTGTACCTGTTGCAGTCCGATGGGCGCTGCACGCATTTTCCCGCACGCCCCCTGCTGCCCGGCGGCCAACCGGGCCGCTTGATCTGGCAGCTGACGCTGGATGACGAGGGCGGGCTCTGGGTGGCCACGCAAAATGGTGGCGTGGCTTACCTCAGCCCCGACTGGCGCGATTTCTCGCACTTTTCGCATCGTCCGGACGACCCCACCAGCCTCAGCGCCAGCCGCATTCTGGCACTGGCCGGCGACGGTCATGGCAAGGTGTGGGTGGGTGGCGTCGACGGCCAACTCGACAAACTCGATCCGAACACCGGCGCCATCACGCACCATGCACAGGCGCTGGGCCTGGAGTCGACCTCGGTGACGGCGCTGGCGCGCGCTGGCGATCACGGCCTGTGGGTGGGCTATCACGATGGTCTGGGGATATTCGACGCCGGACACCTGCGCAAAGTGGACGACCCGCGCCTGGCACGTGGCGTGCACTGGATCATCAGCTCCGCCTCGGGCGTGGCCTATGCCTCCCCGCCCGGGCGCGGCGTGCTGCGCGTGGATCCGGACAGCCTTGAAGTGCGCGCACTGGCGCCGGCGTTCAAGGGCACCGCCGGGCGCGAAACCACGGGCCTGGCCATGCACGACGGCACGTTGTGGACCGCCAGTCGCGCCGGGCTGGCTTACCTGGGCGGCGACGGCCTGCAATTGCACCCGGTCAAAGGCGTCACGCGCGGCCCCATCGCGGCCATGGGTTTTGCCGGCGACGATCTTTGGCTGGCGCGTCCGCACGCGCTGGAGCACTACCGCATCGTCGACGATCGCGCCACGCTGGTGGTGCGCGTCGGCGCCGATGCCGGCTGGCCCGGTGCACAGATCAAGGCGCTGGACGTGGACAAGCGCGGCCGCGTATGGCTGTTTGCCACTGCCGGCCTGTGGCGCTACGACCCGTCCACGCACAGCTTTCATCGCTACGGCCAGCCCGACGGCCTGCCCAGTGCCGAGTTCACCAGCAACGAGCTGGTGCACCTGCCGGGCGGCATCGTGTTGGCCGGCACGCTGCGCGGCGTGGTCGGCTTCCAGCCTGCCGCCGAGCAAGACCATCCGCGCCCGCCGGCACTGGTGCTGACGTCGGCCGTGGTGCGCCGCGACGGCCGCGATGTGCGCCTGTCGCTGGCCGACCATGCGCTGGACCTGCACTGGGATGACCGTGACCTCAGGATCACCGCGCAAGCGCTTTCCTACATCCAGCCCGGACACAATCACTACCGCTTTCGTCTGACCGGCTTCGATCCGACATGGGTGGATACCGGCACCCGTGGCACCCGCGAACTGGCCGGCCTGGCCGCCGGCCACTATGAGCTGAAAGTGCAAGCGGCCGGCCCCAGCGGCGCCTGGAGTCGCCTGAGCACACCGTTGTCGATCGACGTGGCCGCGCCGCCCTGGCAACGCCCCTGGGCATGGGCGCTGTACGTGCTGCTGGTGCTGGTCACCGGCTACCTGCTGTTTGCGGCGTGGCGCCGGCGGCTGGAACAACGCCACCGTGTGCAAATGGCCGAGCAGCAACGTCACATGGCCGAACAAGCGAGCGCCGCCAAGAGCCGTTTCCTGGCCAACCTGAGCCACGAGATCCGCACCCCGATGACCGGCGTGCTGGGCATGGCCGAGCTGCTCGAGGACACCCGCGACCCACGCCAGCGCCGCTGCGCCGAGGCGATCCGCCACAGCGGCGAGCTACTGCTGAAACTGGTCAACGATGCGCTGGACCTGGCGCGCATCGAAGCCGGACGCTTCGAGCTCGAACCCGGGTCCATGAACCCGCGTCGCATGCTGACCGAAACCCGGCAGTTGCTGCTGGGCCTGGCCCGCAACAAGCAGCTGGAGCTGAGCGCGGAAACCGATGCCACGGTGCCGCCGTGCCTGCGCGGCGATGCGCTGCGCATCAAGCAGATTCTGCTCAATCTGGCCAACAATGCCATCAAGTTCACGCCCGAAGGCGGTGTGTACTTGCGCGCCGAATGGCGTGACGGCGAGCTGGTATTGCATGTGCGCGACACCGGCCCCGGCATCTGCGCCAAGGACCGCGAGCGTCTGTTCGGACGCTTCGAACAGGCCGACACGCCCGAGCGCGACAGTGGCAGCGGCCTGGGCCTGGCCATTTGCCGCGAGTTGACGGCACTGATGCACGGTCGCATCACGCTCGACTCCGAGCCCGGCAAGGGCAGCCACTTCATGGTTTTCCTGCCGTTGCCGGAAATGGCTGCCGAAGCCGAACCGGCGCCGGTTGCGAAAGCCGCCCCGACGCCCTCACGCCGCGTGCTGCTGGTCGAGGACAATGCCACGGTCGCCCACGTCATCTCGGGCCTGCTCGAAGCACGCGGCCATCGGGTTACGCACGCGGCCCACAGTCTGGATGCCCTGGCCGCGCTGGACGGTGACGGCTTCGACCTGATGCTGCTGGATCTGGACCTGCCCGGCATGAACGGCTACCAGCTGGCCGGCTTGATTCGTCAGCGCGAACCGGGCCGCGACCTGCCCATCGCCGCCATTACCGCGCGCTCGGGGGGTGACGAGGAGACGCGCGCGCTCGACGCCGGCATGAATGCGTTCGCGCGCAAGCCGCTGACCGGCGCCCAACTGGCCGCGCTGATCGAGGATCTGT
This sequence comes from Oleiagrimonas sp., assembly GCA_035690885.1. Taxonomy (GTDB): domain Bacteria; phylum Pseudomonadota; class Gammaproteobacteria; order Xanthomonadales; family Rhodanobacteraceae; genus Oleiagrimonas. Next base: position 4,684 of record DASSKC010000037.1, read on the forward strand.
GCCCGGATTCGTAGGAGCAATCGGGCGCAAAGCCTTGTCTTCGGGTCGTTTTCGTGATCATATCGACAACGTAAAGGGGACGAATGACGCGAAAATGGACCGGCATCGGTCCGCGCACCGTCTTCGTATGTCCGGGGGAATCGGCACATTTTCATGGCTACTCAGATGCAAACGCCGTCACTGGCCGGTCTGACCGGCATGGCGCGCCGCTTGGTCGACGAGGGCATCCTCGCTGACGCCGATGCGCGCGAAGCCATCCAGACGGCCCTCAACGAACGCATCCCGTTGACGCGCTGGCTGGTCGACCAGGGCGTGGTCGACAGTGCGCGCATGGCCGCGGTGGCGTCGGCCGAGTTCGGCATCCCGCTGCTTGATGTCAGCAGCGTCAGCCCCAAGCAGATGGCGCTCAGCAGCGTCAGCGAGGCCTTGATCAACAAACACCAGGTGCTGCCGCTGTACAAGCGCGGCAACCGCCTGTTCGTGGGCGTGGATGATCCCACGCGCACGCACGCGCTGGACGAAATCAAGTTCCACTCCGGCTGCCAGATCGAACCGATCCTGGTCGAAACCCAGCAGCTCAAGCGCACCATCGAACAAGTGCTGGCCACCATGTCGACCACGGTCGACGGGCTCGATGACGACGAAAGCCTGGACAACCTCGAGCTCGGCAACGAGGCGGAAGCGGCCCAGGAAGCCCAGGCCGGCGTCGATGCGGGCAAGATCGACGACACCCCGGTGGTGAAGTTCGTCAACAAGGTGTTGCTGGACGCGATCAAGCGCGGCGCCTCGGACATCCACTTCGAGCCCTACGAAACCCAATACCGCGTGCGCGTGCGCATGGACGGCCTGCTGCACATCATGGCCAAGGCGCCGATCCAGCTGTCCTCACGCATCGGCTCGCGTCTGAAGGTGATGAGCGGGCTCGATATCGCCGAAAAGCGCGTGCCGCAGGACGGGCGCATCAAGCTCAACTTGTCCAAGTCGCGCTCGATCGATTTCCGTGTCAGCACGCTGCCCACGCTGTTCGGCGAAAAGATCGTGCTGCGTATCCTGGACGGCTCCGTCGCCCGCATGGGCATCGACAAGCTGGGCTACGAGGAAGAGCAGAAAAAACTCTACATCGACGCCATCAAGAAGCCCTACGGCATGGTGCTGGTCACCGGCCCGACCGGCTCGGGCAAGACGGTGTCGCTGTACACGGCGCTCAACATCCTCAACGTCGAAGGCACCAACATCTCGACCGTCGAGGACCCGGTCGAAATCCGCGTCGACGGCATCAATCAGGTACAGCAGAACACCAAACGCGGGATGACGTTTGCCGCCGCGCTGCGCTCGTTCCTGCGCCAGGATCCGGACGTGATCATGGTCGGCGAAATCCGCGACCTGGAAACCGCCGAAATCGCCATCAAGGCGGCGCAGACCGGTCACATGGTGCTGTCCACGCTGCACACCAACGATGCCTCGCAGACCGTCGCGCGCCTGATGAACATGGGCATCGCGCCGTACAACATCACCTCCGCGGTCTCGCTGATCGTTGCCCAGCGTCTGTTGCGGCGCCTGCACGACTGCAAGAAAAAGATCGACCTGCCGCCGGAAGCACTGCTGGCCGAAGGCTTCACGCAGGAACAGATCGACGCCGGCATCGCCATCTACGAACCGGTCGGTTGTGACGGTTGCACGGACGGCTACAAGGGCCGCGTCGGCGTGTACGAGGTCATGCCGATGGTCGACGAGATCTGCCAGATCATCCTGCAAGGGGGCAATGCCATGCAGATTTCCGAGGTCGCACGCAAAGCCGGCGTGCCGGATCTGCATCAGTCCGCGCTGAGGAAAGTCCGCGACGGCGTCACCAGTCTGGCCGAGGTCAATCGCGTGACCAAGGATTAGCGTGCCGAGAGCGCGCTGACGCCTCCCTGCGAACTGCAACACAACACGTCACGCGCAAACCACGCATAGTTTCATCAGTGACGGCGGCTGGCCGACAAACAAACATCCGGCTGCCGCAACATATTTTTCGGGGGACCGAGCATGGCTACAGCCACTGCCACCAAACAATCGCGTACTACCGGTGCCGCCCGCGGCGCGGTCACCAAACTGGCCGTTTACGAATGGGTGGCGCTGGACAAGCGCGGCAAGCGCATGAAAGGCGAGATGTCGGGCAAGAACGCCTCGCTGGTCAAGGCCGAGCTGCGCCGCCAGGGCATGAACCCGCAGACGGTGCGCGAAAAGCCCAAACCGCTGTTCGGCGCAACCGGCAGCCGCGTCAAACCGCGCGACGTGGCCGTCTTCAGCCGCCAGATCGCGACCATGATGGCCTCCGGCGTGCCCATGGTGCAGTCGTTCGAGATCATCTCCGGCGGGCAGAAAAACCCGCGCTTCAAGAACATGCTCGACGACGTCAAGACCACCATCGAGGGTGGTGCGTCGCTGCACGAGGCGTTGGGTCGCTACCCGATCCAGTTCGACGAGCTGTATCGCAACCTGGTCAAGGCCGGCGAGTCGGCCGGTGTGCTCGACAGCGTGCTCGACACCGTGGCCACCTACAAGGAGCGTACCGAGTCGATCAAGGCCAAGATCAAGAAGGCCATGTTCTACCCGGCCATGGTCCTGGTGGTCGCCTTTGCGGTCAGCATGATTTTGCTGCTGTTCGTGGTGCCGGTATTCAAGGACGTGTTCGCCAATGCCGGCGCCGAGCTGCCGGCACCGACGCAGATCGTGGTGGCCGCATCGAAATTCATGCAAAGCTACTGGTGGCTGGTGATCGGCGTGATCATCGGCAGCGTGGTCGGTGTGGTCATGGCCAAGAACCGTTCGCAGAAGTTCGCCCACGGGCTGGACCGCGTGCTGCTCAAGCTGCCGGTGATCGGCAAGATCCTGCGCGAATCGGCGATTTCGCGCTTCGCCCGCACCCTGGGCGTGACCTTCCACGCCGGCGTGCCGCTGGTCGAGGCGCTGGACGCGGTATCCGGCGCCACCGGCAGCGTGGTCTACGGCGAGGCGGTCAAGCAGATGCGCGACGACATCGCCGTCGGCCACCAATTGCAACTGGCCATGACCCAGACCGGCGTGTTTCCGTCGATGGTGGTGCAAATGACCGGCATCGGCGAAGAATCCGGTGCTCTGGACGACATGCTGTTCAAGGTCGCCGAATTCTACGAGGAAGAAGTCAGCAATGCCGTCGACACGCTGTCCACGCTGCTGGAACCGATCATCATGGTCATCCTCGGCGTGATCATCGGCGGCATGGTCATCGCGCTGTATCTGCCGATCTTCAAATTGGCTGGTACATTCTGATTGTCTTCATGTGTCACGTGCAGGAGGGCTGGAAGGCCCGACCGGTGACGTCGCAAGGTATCAACGATACTTGGCACGCCCGATCGCGGCTTCCACCGCTCCTGCGTCGACGCGCTCTTGCACACACGAACCAAATGTAATCAAAACGCCGCATGCTCGCCACGTTTCCCACCTCGCTCTGGATTGCCCTTGCCGGCGTTCTCGGCCTGCTGATCGGCAGCTTCCTCAACGTGGTCATCCTGCGTTTGCCCGCGCGCATGGAATGGGCCTGGCGCAACGAAGCGCGCGCGGCGCTCGATGACACGCAAGATCACGACGAGCCGCCGCCCCCCGGTCTCGTTCGTCAGCCGTCGCACTGTCCGCACTGCAAACACCGCTTGTCCGCCTTCGACAACATTCCCCTGTTCGGCTGGCTGCTGTTGCGCGGGCGCTGCCGCTACTGCAAGACACGCATTTCGATCCAGTACCCGCTGATCGAGCTGCTGACAGCACTCGCCAGTGCCGTGGTCATCTGGCACTTCGGCGTCACCTGGGCGGGTGCCGCGGGGCTGGTGTTCACATGGATGCTGGTGGCGCTGGCCGGCATCGATCTACGTGTGCAATTGCTCCCCGACCAGCTCACCTACCCGCTGCTGTGGCTGGGTCTGCTGTTGTCGCTGGCGCCACTGCAAGCTGATCCGGTCCACGCCATCCTCGGCGCGGTCATCGGCTACATGGCATTGTGGAGCCTGTACTGGCTGTTCAAGCTGGCGACCGGCAAGGAAGGCATGGGTTACGGCGACTTCAAGCTGCTCGCCGCCCTCGGCGCCTGGATGGGACCGCTCGCCCTGCTGCCGATCGCCCTGTTGTCGGCCGTGGTCGGATTGCTGATCTCGATCCCGTTGCTGGCCATCCAGCGCAAGAACGTGATGGCAACGCAAATACCATTCGGCGTGTATCTGGCGCCCGCCGGCTGGATCTGGTTCGTGGCCGGGCCGACAATATGGCAAGCGTACGCACGCATGGCCGGACTGCAGTGAGAACCGCTTGATCGATTCGCCCGCCAAACCGTTCCGCACCGTGGCCATGACCGGTGGCATCGCCTCGGGCAAAAGTGCCGCCAGCCACGCCTTCGAGGCACGCGGCATCGCGGTGTACGACGCCGATACCGCCGCGCGCGAAGTAGTCGCCCCGGGCACGCGCGGACTGGCCGCCATCGCCGAAGCCTTCGGATCGCGGTTTGTCGATGCCGACGGCCGACTGGATCGACGCGCCATGCGTGAACACGTGTTCGCCGACGCGACGGCGCGACGGCGTCTGGAGACGATCGTGCATCCGCGCGTCAACGCCAGGCTGCGCGAGCATGCCGATGCCGACCACGGCGCCTATTGCGTGTTTGCCATTCCGCTGCTCGCCGAAACCTGGCCGCAGTACGACTGGGTCGACCGCATCGTGCTGATCGATGCGCCGCGCGAGCTGCGCCTTGCCCGTCTGATGCAACGCGACGACATCGACGCGGCAACCGCGCAACGCATGCTCGACGCCCAGGCCAGCGACGCCACGCGCCGCCACCTCGCCGACGACGTCGTCGACAACAGCGGTGACCTGGCCGCACTGGACACGGCCATCGCGCGGCTGCACCAACGTTACCTCGCGCTGGCTCGGTCGCTCCCGTCGTAGGAGCGGCGGAAGCCGCGATTCGGCTATGCCGCAGGGCAACAACCGTGCAGGCACGCCCCATCGCGGCTTCCGCCGCTCCTACCGTCGGCTTCGTGAAGGCTCAAAGGCCCTGATACCGGCCACGCCTTGCGCTCCCGCGCGCTGTGCCGTGACTGTGTCGGCTGGTGTCATGCCGCCCATGGCGTACACCGGCAGCGGTGTTTGCGCGACCAGCTCGGCGAAACGCGACCACCCCATCGGTTCGGTATCCGGATGCGTGCGAGTCGATTTGACCGGTGACAACACCGCGAAATCGACACCGAGGGTCAGCGCTTGCTGCAACTCCCGCGCGGTGTGGCACGAAGCGCCGACCCATTGCTTGTCAGGCAATGGGCGCGCCGACAGCGCGGACAGTTGCCGCGCCTGCAAGTGCACGCCGGTACCGAGCTGCAGGGCACCCTCGACGTCGGCATGGAGAAGCAGCGCCGCACCCGCGTCACGCATCCCCGGCAGACACTCGGCCGCCGCCTCGCGCACGGCCTGATGCGACCACTGCGGCAAGCGCAACTGCATCAGGCCGGCACCACCGGCAACCTGCCGTTGCAGCCATTGCCGTACAAGCGCGGGATCCGCGTCGGCCGCAAGATCAGGCGTGATCGGATACATGTCCGGCAGGCGCAGCGCGCGCAACATGTAACGGTCGGCGGGCGCCAGCGTCGCCAGTTCCACCGCGGACGGGTCCTGCCAGGCCAGGGTCTGCCCTTCACAGGGTCGGGGCCGACCTTGCCACGCGCGCACCCGATGCAGAATCAGGCGCAAACGGGTCGACCCGTGTTGCCACGGAACCTCGATCAGCGGCAGCGGATCGACATCGGTGACGTCGATCGCCAGTTCTTCATGCAACTCGCGGCACAGCGCCTCGACGCTGGATTCACCCGGTTCGAGCTTGCCGCCGGGAAACTCCCGGAACCCCGCCAGCTGCTTGCCCGGCGGACGTCGCGCCAGCAGCAATCGGCCATCGGCGCCGACCAGGGCGCCGGCGGCCACATGCAATTGGGTCATCACTCGCGCAGATATTCGACCATGTCGAAGGCATAGGGATGCTCGGCATCCTTCTTGTGGTGCACGCGCGACATCTCGACCCATTCACGAAAGTGCACGTTCGGAAAGTACACGTCCGCACCACTGATGCTGGCATCCACCCAGGTCAGGTACATGCGCATCGCAAACGGCAGGGTCTGGCGGTAGATCTCCCCGCCACCGATCACGATCAGGCCGGTGCCGCCGGCCAATGCCTGCGCCTCGGGCAACGAACGCACGGTGGTCTGGCCCGCGAACGGAGCATCGTGGCGGCGGCTGAGCACCAGGTTGTGGCGATCGGGCAGCGCCTTGCCGATGGCCACCGCGGTGCGATAGCCCATCAGCACATGCTTGCCGACGGTCAGCTCCTTGAAGTGGCGAAGATCGTCGGGCAGGTGCCATGGCATCTGCCCGTTCTTGCCGATGGCCGAGTCGTTATCCAGGGCAGCAATCAACGAAATGGACATACGCGTTCCTTCAATCGTTGGCATGCCGCGTACCGGCACGCCGGGAGTCGCCTTCATTATTGCCCAAATAAGCGCGTTCCGGAACGTCCGGGATCTCGTTACACGGCAACCGGGGCCTTGATCGCCGGCTGCGGGTCATAACCCTCGACGGCGATATCCTCGAAGCGGAAATCGAAGATCGAGCGCACGTCCGGATTCAGGCGCAAGCGCGGCAGCGCGGACGGCGTGCGGGTGAGTTGCTCGCGCGCCTGATCGAGATGATTGCGGTACAAATGCGCATCGCCCAGCGTATGCACGAAGGCACCCGGCGCAAGATCGCACACCTGCGCGATCATGTGCGTCAGCAAGGCATAGCTGGCAATGTTGAACGGCACGCCAAGAAAGATGTCGCCCGAACGCTGGTACAGCTGGCAACTGAGCTTGCCGTCGGCCACGTAGAACTGGAACATCGTGTGACACGGCATCAGCGCCATCTTCGGCAACTCGCCGACGTTCCAGGCGCTGACGATCAGGCGACGCGAATCGGGATCGCGTTTGATCTCGTCGATGACCCACGCGATCTGATCCACCACTGCACCATCGGCCGTGGGCCAGGCGCGCCACTGGCGGCCGTAGACCGGGCCCAGGTCGCCGTCGGCGTCGGCCCACTCGTCCCAGATGCTGACGCCATGCTCTTTCAGATAGGCGATGTTCGTGTCACCGCGCAGGAACCACAGCAGCTCGTGCACGATCGACTTGAGGTGCACCTTCTTGGTGGTCAGCAGCGGAAAGCCATCAGCCAGCTCAAAGCGCATCTGATAGCCGAACACGCTCAGCGTGCCGGTGCCGGTGCGGTCGGACTTGGACGTGCCTTGATCGAGGACGTGGCGCAGGAGGTCGAGATAGGTTTGCATGCGGCCAAGGATAACGCACGCGCTTCACACCCCTGGCGAAACACTCGCCCTATACTCAGGCCTCATTTCACGGAGGGACACCCATGAGCCAGTGGTATTTGAGCTATGGCGGTGAGCGCCTTGGCCCGTTTGATGACGCCAACGCGCAAACGCGCGCGCAAACGCGCCCCGACGGGCATTGCTGGAAAGAGGGCTTCAGTGGCTGGAAGCCGATCCGCGACGTACCGGAGCTGGGCGCCGGCGGCCCGCCCGCGGCGCCGCCATTGCCGCCGCAGGGCAACGGCAGCGATGTCATCGATTACCGTATCGTCGGCTCCGACATGCAGTTTGTCGAAATCGAGCTCGACCCGGGCGAAAGCGCCATCGCCGAAGCCGGCGCCATGATGTACAAGGACGCCGCGGTGCGCATGGACACCCTGTTCGGCGACGGCTCGCGCAACGCTGGCTCCGGCGGCCTGATGGGCAAGCTGATGAGTGCCGGCAAGCGCCTGGTCACGGGCGAAGGCCTGTTTACCACGGTGTACACGCACGAAGGCTCGGGCAAGGCGCACGTGGCCTTTGCCGCGCCCTTCCCCGGCACGGTGACGCCGATGAAACTGTCCGAGCACGGTGGTCGCCTGATCTGCCAGAAAGACAGCTTCCTGGCCGGCGCCCGCGGCGTGTCGCTGGGCATCCATTTCCAGAAGAAGATCCTCACCGGCCTGTTCGGCGGCGAAGGTTTCATCATGGAAAAACTCGAAGGCGACGGCTGGGTCTTCGTCCACGCCGGCGGCACCATGATCGAGCGTGAACTGGCCGCCGGCGAGCGTTTGGATGTCGACACCGGCTGCGTGGTCGCCTACCACGACACGGTCAACATGGATGTGCAGGCCGTGGGCGGCGTCAAGAGCATGTTCTTTGGCGGCGAAGGCGTGTTCCTGGCCTCGTTGACCGGTCCCGGCAAGGTCTGGCTGCAATCGCTGCCGTTCTCGCGCATGGCCGGTCGCATGCTGGCTGCGGCGCCGCAAGGCGGCGGCCAGAACCGCGGCGAAGGCTCGATCCTGGGCGGCTTCGGCAACATGCTCGACGGCGACAACAGCTTCTGACACTTGCTCGCAACCACGTAGGTCGGGTTGGCGTCATCAACCCGACGCCCGCATCGCACCACGCCATGTCGGGTTGATGGAGCCAACCCGACCTACAGCATGCGGCGGAATGTCTACGATGGATCAGGCCTTGTCCGCGTCCGCATCCTCGTCGGGCGCCGTCGATGCCACCACCGGCAACGTCGGCGCGCGCCGCGACATCCACAGCAATACCAGGCCGATGACGATCAGCGGGAACGACAAAATCTGTCCCATCGTCACCCAGCCCCACAGTAGGTAGCCGAGCTGCGCATCCGGCAGGCGCACGAACTCGATGGCGAAGCGGAAGCAGCCATACAGCAGCGCAAACAAGCCCGACACGGCATAGCGTGGCCGCGGCTTCATCGAAAACACGTACAGCACCACGAACATCACCACGCCTTCCAGAAACGCTTCATACAGCTGCGAAGGCTGACGCGGCAGGCCGCCGTACTTTTCGAACGTGGCCTGCCAGGCCGGATGGGTGCTGATGTAGGCCAGGTCCTCGGCCCGCGACTTGGGAAAAATCACCGCCCACGGCAGGTGGCTCGGCTTGCCCCACAACTCGCCGTTGATGAAGTTGCCGATGCGCCCCAGGAACAATCCGATCGTCACCAGCGGCGCGACGAAATCGACCGTATCGAAGTAATGCAACTTCTTGCGATGCGACCACCAGCCGACGGCCACCAGGACACCGACCAGGCCGCCATGGAACGACATGCCGCCATCCCACACCCGGAACAGCTGCAACGGATCGGTCCAGATCCACGACAGCGGCTGGTAGACCAGCATGTAGCCCACGCGCCCGCCGACGATGATACCCAGCACCACGTAGTACAGCAGGTCGACGAAGGCGTTGGAATCAACCGGGATGCGACCCTTGCGCCGACGCATCTCACCCACCCACCAGCCGCCGAAAAAGCCGCCCAGGTACATCAATCCATACCAGTGCACGCCGATCGGGCCGATCTGGAAGGCAATGGGGTCGAGGGTGTCAATGAACGGTGCGCTCATGCGGGCATGGCCTGGCGGGAACGCCGCACAGTGTAGCCGCTCGCTACCCCAAGGGGGGTCACGTGAAATCGAGCCGCCTTTGCCCATACGGCTCACCAGCCGGTCCGAAGCTGCGCTCGATGATGCAGCCGCCGCCCTGATGGTCAACGGCAATCACGGTACTGGCCCGCGTTCCGTAGCGCTCACCGCGAATGAACGCGGCCGACAGTTCGCGCTCCAGCGCCACGCCGACGCCGGTATCGGGCAGCACGTCGTCGGGCCAGCGCGCGTCGTCGGCCAGGGCCGTGAACAGCGGTTCGAAATCGTCCGAGACGTCGTGCTGCAGCCATGCCTGCAGACGTTCTTCCAAGGCCCTGGTCTTCGGCCACGGCGTGTTGAAGTCGGCATTGGAAAGGCCATGCACGCCCGGCGTGACCGGCTGCAGACGTCGGTGCGGGTGGTTGCCGAGATAAAACGCCTGGCCGGCGTCAAACAGCAGCAGGTTGAAAGGCCTGAAATCCACCGACCCCACATGCAGCGCGTGCGCACAGGCATCGGCCGACGCGGTGCCGCGCAGATAGTCGGCCACCAGGAAACCGCGCGAGGCGCCCGCCTTCGATGCGCCCGGATCACGCACATTGGTGACCACGCCGGCGCGACCGTCCGCAGACACGCCCATCCACGTGCCGCCGGCTTCCAGGTCGCGCCCGGCCATGACGTCGGGCGCCTCATCCCAGTGCGCCAGCGGTGCCGCCGGCCGGGCGTGCGCTTCGTCGCGGTTACCCAGCAGCAACAGACGCCAGCGCGGGTGGGCTTTCCAGGCAAAGGCAATCAGACACATGCCGTCATTATCGCTTATCGATCGACCGGAGCTTGCCAGGCCTCGGCGACCCGTTGCCGGCTGTCGGCCAGCAACTCGGCAAAGCCGACATCGCCCGGACCGGACCGTGCACCGGCGAAGCACAACTCGATCACCTCGTCGGCCAGACGCTCGACCTCGAACAGCCGTGTGCCACGATAGCCGGATGCGGTGGCCACGCCGGTGCCGGCGAGAATCTTCAGAAAACCGTCCAGCATGCGCTGGCGGTAATCGCGCAGCACGCCGGCAAAGCCGCCTTCGGCACGCACGCGTCCCTCGTCGACCAGATGACCGAGCGTTTGCCACGCCAGCCACGGACACACTGCCGTCGCACCACAGGCGATCAGACAAGCCAGGTGGTGCGCATCGAATGCGGTCCCGGTATCGACCAGGATATGGCACTGGCCACGCAGTCCCGCGGCAACCAGCTGTTCATGCACGGCACCAGTCGCGGCCAGTGCATGCACCGGCACCACGTTTTCGCGCGGACGCCGGTCACTCAAGCACACCAGCGACGGACCAATGCGCGCGGCGGCCACGGCCCGGCGGCACAATCGTTGCAACGCGGCTGCCGGATCATCGCCCCAGGATGCACACAGGTCCAACTCCAGCACGTGCCCGGAAAATCGCGGCAATACCATCAACCCCTGCATGGAAGCGGTCGACAGCAACGGCGTGGGCAACACCACCTGACGTGCCCGCGTGGCATCGCACTCGAACCGGCTGCCGTCGAAACAAAGACGCGTGACCACCGACGTCGCGACGCTCTCGCGCAATGGCTCGCGGGCCGGATGCGTGCGGCCATGCCGGAGGTAGGCGTACAGCGAACGCGGTCTATGCGACCGATCGTTCGTCGGCGTATCGCTGGCAGCCGGGCTGGATGCGGCTTTGCCCGATGTCTCGATCAGCCGATCGGTCGCCGCTCCGGTCAATCCATACAGCTTGCGACAGCACCACAGATCGTTTGCCGGCATGGGCGCGATCCGCGTGTCGCACACCGCGTCCGACACATGCAGCTCGCCCTCGTCCAGCCATGCCGATGGAACGTCGCGGGGTGTATTCATGTGGACCTTGAGTTGATCAATCAACCCGACCATGCCGCGCGTGGCGCACAAAGGCGGGTCTGCCCATCGAATAAATCACATGGTTTCTTCGAATGCAAAAACATATGGCCGTATATACGTCTTTCTTATATCGGCGAAATGAAGCCATTTCCCACTGGTATGCCATGTGATCGCCGCCACGTCTTCGCGACATCACCGTGGATGACGCACCCACACTCGCAACAAGCATCCGGTCCCGGTCATAATCAGCGAATCATGCGCGAATTATTCCCATACCTCTGCCGCACTCTTGCACTGGCCCTCATGCTCGCGGTCATGGCGGCGCCCGCGCCCGCTCATGCCAACAACACGGACAAGCAGGCCGCCGCGAAACACAAACTCGCCAAGGTCAAGAAGCACATCGCCGCCCTCGCCGAGCAGGCGCGGGAAACGGCCGGCCAGCGCAGCGCCATCAACACCCGCCTGGCCGCGCAGGCGGACAAGCTGTCGGCAGCTGCCAACGCGGTGCGCAAAAGCGATCAGGCGATCGCGGCCAACCAGAAGAAACTGAATGCGCTGAACAAGCAGGGCGACACCCTGCAGCACACGCTGGACGCACAAAGCGACGCGCTGGCCGACCTGCTGCGTGCGGCCTACAAGATCCAGCCCGGATCGGACCTGCGCCTGCTGCTGGGCGATGCCGACCTGGCAAAGCTGTCGCGCGCACTCGCCTATTCGCGTTACTTCCAGCATGACCGTGTCGAGCACATTCGTCAGCTCCTCGCCCAGTTGCGCCAGCTGGACCAGGTCAAGGCCGAGATCAACCGACAGCACCAATCATTGGAAGCGGCGCGCGCCGACAAGCGTGAACACCTGGCCGCACTCAAGCAGGCACGCCAGAAGCAGCAGGCGCTGCTTGCCCAGGTGAACGCGCGACTGGACAAACAGCATCAGCAGATGGGCCAGCTCAAGCGCGACCGACAGTCACTCGAAGACCTGCTGGTCAAACTGCGCAACGTGTTTGCCGACATTCCCGACCAGCTTCCCGACGACACGCCGTTCGCCAAACGTCGCGGCAAACTGCCATGGCCATTGCATGGCAAGACTCACAAGTATGGCGATGGCCTGCACATACGTGCCAAACGCGGCGCGGTCGTGCGCGCGGTGGCGCACGGGCGCGTGGCCTTTGCCGACTGGATGCGCGGCTATGGCCTGCTCGTCATCATCGACCATGGCCATGGCTGGTTGAGCCTGTACGGCAACAATGAATCACTGCGTGCCGGTGTCGGCGACTGGGTGCGCGCCGGACAGCCGATCGCCACGGCCGGCGCCAGCGTCGGCGACAATGCCGGCATCTATTTTGGCCTGCGTCACGACGGCAAGGCGGTCAATCCGCTACCGTGGCTGGCGAAGGATCCGAAGCATTGATGAACCTGCATCCGGCGACGCGGTCCGTCGTTCACGCCCCCCGCATGTCGCCAAGGAGACACCGCATGCGACTTGTCCTGCCTTTCGTTGCCGCCCTTGCCCTTGTCGGCATGCCGCTGGCCCATGCACAAGACCGGCCCGCATTGCCGGCAAGCCCGACCACGGCGGCCGCGCCGGCGACGGCATCGACAAGCGTGGCGCCGCCCGAGGCCGGCACGCTGCCGGATCGCCCGAGCCTGCAGAGCATCCGCAATTTCACCCGTGTCTACGAAATCATCCGCCAGGCCTACGTCAAGAAGATCGACAACCAGACCCTGATGGATACCGCCATCAGCGGCCTGCTGGACAAGCTCGACCCGCACAGCGCGTATCTCGACGAAGAAGGCATGCGCCAGCTGTCCAAGGAAACCAAGGGCCAGTACAGCGGCCTGGGCGTGGTGGTCACCAGCCGCGACCACAAGTTGGTGGTGATCGCGCCGTTGGACAACTCACCCGCCGCAGAGGCCGGCATCGAGCCGGGTGACATCATCCTCGAAATCGACGGCAAGCCGGTCAATCCCATGGATGTAGGCGCTTCCATCGACCAGCTGCGCGGCAAGCCCGGCACCACGATCACGCTGACCCTGATGCACCCCAAGGCCAGCGTGCCGGTCACCAAGACCTTGACCCGCGAACTGATCTCCATGACCAGCGTGCACGTGCGCGAACTGGCGCCCGGCTATGCCGAGGTGCGCATCAGCCAGTTCCAGCGCGACACGGCCAGCGACCTGCACCACAAGCTGCGCGAATGGATCGACGCGCACGGACAACCCAAGGGCATCGTGCTCGACCTGCGCTCCAACCCCGGTGGCCTGGTATCGGCCGCGGTCGGCGTGGCCGACACGTTTCTCGATGCCGGCGTGATCGTCAGCACCCGCGGCCGCGTCAAGGGCAGCGACATGCGCTTTGCCGCGCATCCGGGCGACATGCTGCACGGCGCGCCCATGGTGGTGCTGGTCAACCACGGCACGGCATCGGCCGCGGAGATTCTTTCCGGTGCACTCAAGGACAACCACCGCGCCGTGATCATGGGCCGGCGCACCTTCGGCAAGGGCGTGGTGCAAACCGTTATTCCGATCGATGCCACCCACGCGCTCAAGCTCACCACCGCGCGCTACTACACGCCCGACGGCACCTCGATCCAGGCCGAAGGCATCACGCCGGACATCCTGATCCCGAAGCTGGTCGCACAACAAAGCGATGCCCCGCCGACCCTGATCAACTCCGAATCGGACCTGCCGCACCATCTGGACAATGCGCATCCGCAAGCCGTGCGCGCCAGCCGCGCCGCATCAGCCAACGCGCTGGCCGACAACAGCAAACTGGCCCGACACGACTACGCGCTGGCGCAGGCACTGAACGTGCTCAAGGGACTGGTCATCGCACGCCAACCGGCCACGCCATAACCCACTTACGGCAGGGAATCCCGAATAACTCCGAAATTTCCTTCGGTACCACTTGTAGGAGCTGCGGAAGCTGCGAGCGGTGACGCGGCAAGGTATCAACGGTACAGGCACGCCCGATCGCAGCTTCCGCAGCTCCTACAATCATGGATCGCGCGATCAGTGGTCGGAAGCTTCTTGTTCCTCGTCCTTGGGCCGGACCAGGATACGCACGGCCACCAGGCCCACTTCGTAGAGCAGGCACATCGGTATCGCCAACAGGAACATCGAGGTGGCGTCCGGCGGCGTGACCACGGCCGAGATGGCAAACGCGCCGACGATGGCGTAGCGCCGCCAGCTGGCCAGCTTTTTTGCGTCGACCAGGCCGATCGCCGCCACCACCACGACCACCACCGGCACCTCGAAACACAGACCAAAGCCGAAGAACATCAACATCACGAAACTGAGGTAATGCGTGATGTCGGTCATCATCTTCACGCCCTCGGGCGTGACCGAGGTCAGGAAGTGGAACGCCGCCGGCAGCACCAGGAAGTAGGCGAACGCACAACCGACGTAGAACAGCAATATCGCCGACACCAGCAATGGTCGCGCCAGGCGTTTTTCACTGCTGTACAGGCCGGGACTCACGAACGCCCACAACTGATAGACGATCATCGGCATGCTGATGAAGACCGCCGTATACAGCGCCAGCTTCAACGGCGTGATGAACGGACTGGTGACATGCGTGGCAATCAACTCGCCACCGGCCGGCAAGGTGGCCACCAACGGCGCGGCCAGCTCGGTGTAAAGCGTGTTGGCGAACGGAATCAGCGCGATCAGCACGGCCAGCACGGTGAGCATGGCCTTGAGCAGGCGCGAACGCAGTTCGATCAGGTGCGAAAACAGGCCCTGTTCGCTGTCGGTACCGCCTTTATGCTCGATATCGGCCATCAGTTTGCTTCCCGGCGGACCTGGCCGTCGGATGCGGCCGCGTCAGCCGCGCCATCGTCGGTGGCCGCCTCGATTGCCGGCGATGACGCTGCCGAGTTGTCGGTCACGGCATCGGCCGCGGCAGACAATGGCGCGCGCACCGCTTCGTCGAGCTGACTTTTGGCCTCGCGTACCTTGTCCAACTCGGAACGCAGGTTTTTCAGGGTGGAGCTGGCCTCGGCCTGCGCGGCCTCGGCATCGGCGGCGGCCTTGCGTGCGGTGCTGCGGATTTCCTCGATTTCCAGTTCGCGCTCGACCTCGGCGCGCACGCTGTCCCAGCCGCTGCGCAGACGGCGAATCATCGCACCGACGGTGCGCGCCGCACCCGGCAGTTTGTCGGGGCCGAGCACGATCAACGCGATCACCCCCACGATGAGCAACTTGCCCAGGCTGAAGTCGAACATGACTGGCCGCCCGCAGGCTTACTTGGAGGCGCTGGAATCGTGCTGCGCTTGCTGCTGGGTGCTGTCCGCCGCCGGCGGATCGGCCTTGAGCGACTCGGCGTCCTTCTTGGCGGCGTCCTTGTCGTCATCGCCTTGCACCGCCTTCTTGAACTCGCGCAGCGCGTTGCCCAGATCCGGGCCCATCTTGCGCAGCTTGCTGGTACCGAAAAGCGCCAGCACGATGACCAGCAGGATGAGCCAATGCCAAATACTGTCTAAACCCATGATGACCTCTGGCGGAAGCTTGCCGACACCAATACGGCAACCGGACTTCCGACCGATTTGTACGGCCTACTAGGGTACTCTGTTTCCCCTGCCATGCGCACGCTCCCGGTTCAGCCGACTGAACCGGGAACAGCACCGCGACAAGGCCGCGTCATTGGCCCGCAGTGGACGCCTGCTGACCGCTGTAGAGCGCCAGACGCTTGCGAAATGCCTTCAGTTGCGCCGGCACATCGGTCACGCCGCCCTCGAATACGCGCCGCGGCGTGATGCCCTTGCCGTAGACAGCCTCCATGGCGTCGTAGTCGATGGTCAGGGCGGTGCCGTCCAGCGCCACACCGGCGAACAGGCCGCGCGAACGCGAGTAGGAATAGATCTCGGCGTGCAGCTGCGCATCGGTGGCGGCGTGCGCATTGCGTCCGACCGGACCGGCGGCAAGCGCGGCATTGGCGCCCAGCGTGAACTTGCCGTGGACCAGGCCGTTGATGCCGCGTTCGGTGCGAAACACCAGGACCACGTCCGTGGACGACACGCCGGCTTGAAAGCCCACGCTGCCGCCACTCAGATCGATGAACACCGGATACGACCACGAGCCGTCACTGCGCCGCACCGACACCAGCCCCTCGCCATGGCGCGCGCCGATCACGAAGCCGGCCTTGACCACCGTCGGCACCACGGCCACGGCCTTGGCGTTGGCGAGCAGGTCCTGCGGGATGGCGTGATCGGGGGTCTGCTCGATCTTGTCGAGCACGGTGATGGCCTGATTGGCCATGTTCAGCGACTCGGTACGCTGGGACACATCCGCCGCCTGCGCCGCCATCAGCGGCAGGCAGGCCAGCACCAGGCCGGTGGCCATCAGTCGAATCGATTTGTGGGTCATGTCGGGCCCTCCTGGGGAATCCGGGATCTGCGGAAAATATCGTGCCGTAGCGTTGTCATCGGACACCGCCGCATCCGCAA
This sequence comes from Oleiagrimonas sp., assembly GCA_035690885.1. GTDB lineage: Bacteria > Pseudomonadota > Gammaproteobacteria > Xanthomonadales > Rhodanobacteraceae > Oleiagrimonas. The sequence goes on from DASSKC010000037.1 coordinate 21,518, forward strand.
AGTTTGCCACCTTGTGGCAGACTGCGTGCGGTTTGTCGGGCTATTGAATCATGCTGGGTACACGTCAATACACAGGACTGGACAATCATACTCGTGCCAGCCTACCGACCACAGGTGTACTGCTGGTAAACCTCGGTACGCCGGACGCACCCACGGCCGCCGCGCTGCGTCCCTATCTGGCCGAATTCCTGTCCGACCCGCGCGTGATCGAATATCCGCGCTGGCTGTGGTGGCTGATCCTGCACGGCGTCATCCTGCGCACGCGCCCGGCCCGCTCAGCGCGCGCCTACGAACATGTCTGGATGCCCGAAGGCTCACCGCTGCGCGTGTACAGCGAGGCACTCACCGACGCCGTGCGCGCCAAACTTGAGCAGCGCGGCCGCCCGTTCAAGGTCGCGCTGGCGATGCGCTACGGACACCCGCGCATCGCCGACACCATCGCCGACCTGCAGCGCCAGGGCGTGGGCCGTCTGCAGGTCCTGCCGTTGTACCCGCAATATTCGGCCACCAGCACCGGCAGCGTCGTCGATGCCGTCGCCGATGCGCTCAAAACCCTGCGCTGGACGCCGGAAACCACCCTGCTCGGCGACTACCACGATGACGATGGCTACCTCGACGCCCTGGCCAACAGCGTTCGCGAGCATTGGAGCGCGCACGGTCGCGGCGAACGCCTGGTCATGAGTTTCCACGGCATCCCGCAACGCTACGCCCGCGCCGGCGACCCATACGCGTTGCAATGCGAAGCCACCGCACAAAAACTGCGCGAGCGGCTGGGGCTGGATGAAACCGAGGCACCGATCAGCTTCCAGTCACGCGTCGGCCGCGAGCCGTGGCTGACGCCCGCCACCGACGCCACCGTACGCAAGCTCGGCGCCACCGGCATCAAGCGCATCGACGTGATCTGCCCCGGCTTCGCCGTCGATTGCCTGGAAACGCTGGAAGAAATCGCCATGCAGAACCGCGACTTCTTCCGTACGGCAGGCGGTGAGGAACTGCGCTACATCGCGGCACTCAACGCCACCGATGGGCACGTGCAAGCGCTGTGCGACCTCATCGAGCGCCGATTGCCATTACCTGCGTGACAGCAAACTAATAGCCCGATCGGACCGCGGACATCCTGTCCGCATGCGGGCGGGGACGCCCGCGGTCCGCGCAGCTCAGCTGCCATCAGGCCGATATCGCCAAGCGCTCGGAGCGGTACACGCGCGCCGTCACCCAGCCGAGCACCAGAGTCACAACGGTGCTGCCGGCGAGAATGCACACGACTTGCAGCACGCTCGGCACTTCGCCGCGCAGCAGCTGGCTGACGCCGAGCTGCTGGCCCATGACCGGTACCAGATACATCCACAGGCTGGCCTTGATCGGCACCATGCTCATCAGGGCCGAAGGAATGATCAGCACGATCATCATGATCTGCAGGTACGACTGCGCCTCGCGATA
>DASSKC010000038.1:0-2315 GCA_035690885.1 Oleiagrimonas sp.
ATGATGCCGAGCGCGGCACCGAAGGTAACGATGAGAAAATTTTCGGTCTGGAAGTAGCGCAGAATGTCGCCACGGGTGGCGCCCAGTGCACGGCGCACGCCGATCTGCTTGCGTCGTTGCGACACCCAGAAGCTGGCCAGCCCGACAATGCCGAGGGCGGTGACACCGAGCAAGGCCACGATCACGCCGATCAGCAAACCGGCCATGGCGCGAGCGGACCTGAAATACGCGTTGCGCAGGTGACCCACCGTATGGCTGCGGGCACGGTCAACCACCACGCCCGGCGCAATCTCCCGGACCTTGGCCCGCGCAGCCACCATCACGCGCTGCAGATGCTGCGGATCGGCACGAATCAGGTACGTGCCTGACAGGCGTCCGCCCGGTTGTGCCGGCACGAACACCGACCAATCCGGTGCGCGATTGCCCCAATGCACGGGATGCGCCATGGCCAGATGCGCCATCACGCCGATCACGCGAAATCGACTCTCGCCCTCCCAGAACGTCTTGCCGACTGCTGCCGTGTTCGGCCACAACTTGTTGGCCAGTGCCCGCGTGATCAGTACCTGTGACGACGCCGGAAACCAGCCTTGCGCCGGTTGCGATTGATAGTCGGACCGTGCCGGCCACTGGCCCGCCACCAGCTTCAGCCCCAAGGCCTTCGGCGTGCCCGGTTCGCCCTCGTAAAACCCGACCACGGCCGGGTGCGTCTTGTGGTCCAGCGTGATGCCGGCAACACCCCACGGCGAACCGAACGGTACCGTCGAAACCACGTGTACCGACTCGATACCGGGAATCGCGTCCAGTCCGGCGACCATGCGCGCATTGACGTCGTCGGTCTCGTCCGGCTCGAAACCCGTGACCGTGATGATGCCCAGCGACGCCTCGTCCACGCCGCTGACGATGGACATGGCCGACAAGCGCGTGGCAATCATCGACGCGGCATTGCACAGGACGGCACACGCCAACGCGATCTCCATGGCGATCAGGATCGTCGCCAGCTTGTGCTTCTTGAGTGCGGCCAAAACGGGCTTGATCTGCATGATTCGACTCCGAAACATGTACATGTAGGAGCGGCGGAAGCCGCGATGGTGTGTACGAGAACACGTGATGTCTTGCGCCATGGCCGATCGCGGCTTCCGCCGCGCCTACAGGGTTTTCAATTGCAAGGCCGGGGCAACACGACTGGCGCGCAACGCCGGCAGGGCTCCGGCAATCAAGCTCACCGCAACGGCCAGCGCAAACGTGACCACGAACATCGACACATCCAGATGCACCAAATCCGCATACGCCACCTGTTGCCGGCGCACCACCCACAAACCGACGAAGGTCAGAAGCAGGCCGCCGATGCCACCGACCAGGCCAATCAGTCCCGCTTCGGTCAGGCATTGCGCGAACACGGCCCGTCGTGATGCGCCCAGCGCGCGCCGCACGCCGATGGCGCCGGCCTGACGCAGGAACTTCGCCAGCAACAGGCCGACCGTGTTGAACAGACAGATAGTCAGGAAAGCGAACGCGAGCCAGGTCTGCAATGCCACATCGCTCGGAACGACATGGATGTGATTCAGCCAACCCATCAGACCCAGCATGCGCGTGTCGGTATTGGCAAAGCGTCCAAGCTGTTTCTGCTGTTGCGCGTAATGGCTCAGGAACGCGCGGTAATCGCTGGCCTTGGCAGCGCTGTCCAGCTCGACCCACAACGCCACCCAAAGGCAAGGTGCATTCACCAGATGGCCCGGGTTCTCGACCGTCCCCCAGCACGTGTATTGCCTGAACGCGCCGTCATTGATCTCCAAGCCAGTCGCAAACGGCACGAACACGTCCTCCGTATGGCCGTAGGCGGACATGCCCGTGCCGAACCCCGACACCGCACCGTATACCGAATAGAAGCGCGGCGATGGCCGCCACGGCTTGAGCACACCGACGATACGCACGCTGGTATCCCTGACGCGCAAAATTCTGCCGATACTGTCCTTGCCACCGAACAGCCGGTTGTTGAGGTCACTGGATATGACCGCCACGCGCGCACGGTTGGCATCCGCGGCGGCCGTCCAGCCATTGCCGTACCGGAACGGCACGTTGAACATCGGAAAGAAATCCGCGGTCGTCGACGCCAACGTCAGCATCAGCGGCGGCAGCGTCGAACCGGGCGCACTCACCTTGACCGGACTGTCGACAAACAAGGCCTGGCGATCAGCGCGCTGCGCGCTCCACAGGTCCAGCGCCGAGTGGTAATCCATCATCGGCAACGGATGCTCATCGCCGGCCCAACTTGCCGGCGTCGGATCGACTTGCGGATAGAAGATGTGCGCGCTCTT
>DASSKC010000039.1:0-13979 GCA_035690885.1 Oleiagrimonas sp.
GGCACGTCCACACCCTCGGACAGGCAGCGCACGTTGGACAGGATGCGGCAGGTGTCTGCGGGTGTGTCGGCCTTGAGCCAGTCGATCCTGGATTCCTTCTCGGCGGCGTTCATGCCGCCGTCGATGTGTTCGGCCTCGCACAGCAGGCTGACCGCACGCTCGTCGGTGTCTTCCTCGGCGCTGTCCTGGTAGGCATCGACCACGGCCTTGAACATGCCGGCGATGTTGATGGAGCCGACCTTGTGCGTGCGCGATTTGCTCTTGGCCGTGTGCTCGATGACCTGGCAAAAGGCGACGGCGCGCTTCATGGCGTGCTTGTCGTCAGCCAGATCCGCGTCGATGCCTTGTTTGGACAGCGCTTTCCAGCAACCGACGATGCGTGCGGCGTCGTCCATTTTCAGTTCGTTGTCGCCACTGGACAGCAGGCCTTGCAGGCGGCGATTGACGGCGCTTTCCTCGACCGCCAGCACGATGACCTTGTAGTCGACCAGCAGGTCGCGGCGTACCGCTTCGGAAAAGGTGAGCACGTGCAGCACCTTGCCGAACAGGGCCGGGTCATCCATGGAGGCCAGGGTGACGGTGCCGTCGTCGGCCTTGGCCTTGGCCGCTTCGCCGTACACGCGCGGGGTGGCGGTCATGTACAGGCGTTTGGCGGCGTGCAGGTAGTCGTTGTCGTGCACGCGCACGAAATGGCTTTCTTCCTCGCCTTCGAAGGTGGCGCCAGTGGTGCGGTGGGCTTCGTCGCAAATGATGAGGTCGAAATCGGCCAGGTCGTGTTCGGCCTGCGCTTCGTGGATGACGCCGATGGAGTGGTAGGTGCCGAAGACCACGTTCATGTGGTCGGCGTCGGCACGTTGCATCACTTCTTTGGCCAGATGCCCGGCATGGGTGGTGGCCGGGTATTGCAGCTCGTGGGCGAGCATGTGGAAGTCGTCGTCGTTGTGCTTGCGCTTTTTGCCGACCTTGGCATCCGAGCACACCGCGAAACTGTGCAGCGGCGTGGTGCTTTGCTGGGTCCATTCGGTCAGGGTTTGCGACAGCAGGGCCAGGCTGGGCACCAGAAACAGCACGCGCTTGCCGGCGCCGGCCATGCGTTCGGCAATCTTGAGGGCGGTGAAGGTCTTGCCGGTGCCGCAGGCCATGATGAGCTTGCCGCGCTCGGCACTGGCCAGGCCCTTGACGACGTCCTGCAAGGCGTTGGTCTGGTGTGCGCGCAGGCTGTTTTTCGGTTTGAGTACCGGGGCTTCGCGGGTCTGGTACTGCGACCAGTCGATCTGGCTGTTTTCCAGATCGTGCAGCGTGACCAGGCTGACGGGTGTCTTCTGGTCCTGCAGGGCTTCGCGCAGGTGACCGGTGCTTTTGGTCGCGGTGAGGAAGATCAGGCCGTGGCTGTACTGTTTGCGCCCGGCTGCCGTGAGAAAGGTAGACAGATCGGCCAAAGTGAGGCGGGCGTCCTTGTCGTAGAACTTGGCCTGGATGGCGTGCAGTTCGCCATCGGCGGTTTCGGCCACCAGGTCGATGCCGGCATCGGCACCGACGTCACCGAGCCCGCGTTTGGCCGCTTCGGCACGCCAGTCTTCCCACATCCAGACGTGGGGGTAGGTGTCTTTGTAGAAGGGCTCGTTCTTGAGGTAGGCCTCGACCAAACGCTCGAAGTAGGTGCCTTTTTCGCGCTCGGTTCGGGCCGTGGTGCGGAAGCGTTCGAGCAGTTCGTGCAAAGAGGTCATGCGGGGTCCTTGTTGCTTTTCACGACAACGGCATTGGCTTGGTGATGGCGTTCCCGGGCTGAGCCGGCATGGGCTCGCCTCGCGCGCATCGGAATGACCCATGTTACCCGTCGGGTCGAGCTGTCAGCCAGCTTCGGTGAGACGCACCTGCGGTTATCGACCCCGTGCCTCAACCCGCATTTGTCGAAGCGGCCTTTTCTTGTCGCGCACAGCAAAACGGCCACCCGTGAGGGCAGCCGTCGAGCTTGTATCAATAGTGGCGGAGCGGACGGGACTCGAACCCGCGACCTCCGGCGTGACAGGCCAGCATTCTAACCAGCTGAACTACCGCTCCGCATTGTATTCTGGCGTCCCCAAGGGGATTCGAACCCCTGTCGCCACCGTGAAAGGGTGGTGTCCTAGGCCTCTAGACGATGGGGACGTATTGGTGGAGCCAGGCGGGATCGAACCGCCGACCTCCTGCATGCCATGCAGGCGCTCTCCCAGCTGAGCTATGGCCCCGTCACCAGAGCCGCGAAAGGTTAGTGTCGTCGGCCCGTGGCGTCAAGCGTTTTGTGAAAAAAAATGTATCCGGTTCGATGTTCACCACGAAAATAGCCGCGCTGCGGCATACTGGGTGGATCGGGCAAGGACAGGTTGTATGGACGAGATTGGCTTCCTGCGGGACTTGGCCATCGTGATGATGGTGGCCGGCGTGACCACGCTGGTATTCCACTGGCTGCGGCAGCCGGTGTTGCTCGGGTACATCCTGGTCGGTGTCCTGATTGGTCCTTATACGCCCGGTGTGCTGGTCGATGACCCGCACACGATTGCGAGCATCTCCCACCTTGGCGTGGTGTTGCTGTTGTTCACGCTGGGTCTGGAGTTCAGCGTGCGCAAGATGCGCGAAGTGGGCGCCGGCGTGCTGGTGGCGACCGTGGCCGAGGTCTGCCTGATGATGTGGATCGGCTACGGGCTTGGCCATGCGTTTGGCTGGGGACGCGTGGACTCGTTGTTTCTCGGCGCGATCGTGGCGCTGTCCTCGACCATGGTGGCGACGCGGACGCTGTCCGAGGTCAAGCTCGGGCACTTGCCGTTTGCGCGTACCGTGGTCGGCATGCTGGTGGCCGAGGATGTGCTGACCATCATCATCATCACCATGCTGACGGCGGTGGCCATTGGCGGCACGGTCGAGGCGGACATGGCGCTGACCGTGATCGGCCACTTGGGCATGTTCGTGGTGGTCGGCATGGTGCTGGGTTTGTTGCTGGTGCCGCGCCTGGTCGATCACGTGGCCGGCTACGGGCGTGACGAGATGCTGCTGGTGCTGGTGCTGGGCATTTGTTTCGGTGCCAGCCTGCTGGCCCAGGCGCTCGGTTTCAGCGTGGCGCTGGGTGCGTTCATGGCCGGCGTGGTGGTGGCCGAGTCACGCAGCGCCGGCCGCGTGGTGCACCTGGTGGAGCCGTTGCGCGACATGTTCGCGGCGCTGTTTTTCGTGGCCATCGGTCTGCGCATCGATCCCGGACTGTTGCTCGATTACATCGGTCCGGCCCTGATTGTCGCGCTGGTGGTGATCGTGGGTAAAACACTCATGGTCGGCTTTGGCGTGTTTGCGACCGGCCAGGATCCGCGCACCGCGCTGCGTACGGGTCTGAGCATGGCGCAGATCGGCGAGTTCTCGTTCGTCATTGCCACGCTGGGTCTGAGCCTGGGTGCGATCAGCAAATTCATTTATCCGATCGCGGTGGCGGTGTCGGTGATCTGCATGGCGTCGTCGCCGTATCTGGTGCGCTCGTCCGATGCGGTCATCAACGGCGTGCGTCATCTGGTGCCGTCCCCGTTGCGCATGCTGGCGCGCACGTACGTCGGTTGGCTGCAGGGCCTCAAGCCGGTCGAGGAGAACGCGGCGGTGGCGGCGATGTTGCGGCGTTTCCTGTGGCATATCGGCGTCAACGTGGTGCTGGTGATTGCGCTGTTCGTGCTTGGCGCCTACATCAACACGCACAGCTGGCGCTGGTTCTCGGGCCTGGGCATTTACCGCGAGGCACGTCACGCCATCATCTGGGCGTGTGCCTTGTTCGTGTCGCTGCCGATGCTCATCGCCGTGTATCGCAAGGCCGAGGCCCTGGGCATGCTGCTGGCGGAACTGGGCATCCGCGAGCGGTTTGCCGGCGAGTACACCCATGGTATGCGCATGGTGCTGGCGCAGCTCATTCCGCTGGTGACCCTGGTGGGCCTGGCGCTGCTTGTCGGCATCCTGGGTTCGGCGATCCTGCCTTCGCGCGGCATTTTGATCATGTTGCTGGTCGTTGGCATCGGGTTGGCGCTGGTGCTGTGGCGGGGCTTGGTCAAGGTGCATGCGAGCCTGCAGGCGAGCTTGCGCGACACCATTTACAAACCTGAAGAAAAACAGGACGGTAGCTGAATATTTTGCAGTGGCTTGGCGCAGCTGGTGGGTGTTTTCGCAGACGTGCGGACGGGTTTGTCGATGCGAGTGAACCTTTGTCGTGCGTCACGGTCCATCTCCCGAGCCGTTGCCAAGGACGACTTGACAACGCACAATGCCGAACCGGTTCCGGCGCGTGCCGTCCGGCACCCATAGCCATGAATCCGAGGGAGTCACGAATGAATCACATGTCTCGTCCCATGCTGCTGGCGGTGGTTGCCGCCACCACGCTGGGCATGTCCGCCGGCGCGTTCGCGCAGTCGAGCAAGTCCGCCGTGCCCAAGGTCGACAAGGCCAAGGCCAGCTACGTGGTGGGCTGGGACCTGGCCAACACCTTGCCGCCGATCGTTCGCGACGAGGTCGACCCCGATATCGTGGCCAAGGCCGTCAAGGCCCGCTTGTCCGGGCAGGACTCGACCATGAGCAAGGCCGAGGCGGACAAGGTGCGCAAGGCCTTTTTGACCAAGTTGCGTGCCGAGGCCAAGGCCAAGTACGAGAAGGTCGCGGCTGAAAACAAGAGCAAGGGCGAAGCCTTCCTGGCCAAGAACAAGAGCGCGTCCGGCGTGCATGTCACGGCTTCCGGTTTGCAATACAAGATCCTCAAGAAGGGATCGGGTGCGCGTCCGGGGCCGAGCGATACCGTGCAGGTGGAGTACGTCGGCAGCTTCCTGAGTGGCGAGACGTTCGATTCATCCGCCAAGCATCCGAGCCCGGCGAGCGGCAAGTCCATGCCGATCCCGCTGGCCAAGGTGGTGCCGGGCTTCCGCGAAGGCCTGCAGTTGATGCAGGTGGGTTCGCACTACAAGTTCTGGATTCCCGCGAGCCTGGCCTACGGATCGCGTCCGCGCAACGGCTTTCCGCCGAACGCCACCATCGTGTTCGACGTGAAGCTGGAAGGCATCAAGGAGTCGGCGCCAAGCACCGAAAGCGGCAGCTGACCGAGCAACGAACGCGTCAAAAGCGAGGGAGCGACTTTCCGGAGTCGCTCCCTTTTCTTGTGCTGATACCGCGCCGGCCGGCATCTTTCATTACAATGGCGTGCTCGACGCAGGACATGGGACGCGCGCATGAAAATCACCATCTTCGGTACCGGCTACGTGGGCCTGGTGACCGGTACCTGCCTGGCAGAGATGGGCAACCATGTGGTGTGCGTGGATGTGGACGCCGAAAAGGTGGCGCGTCTGTCGCGCGGAGACGTCCCGATCTATGAGCCCGGCCTGGCGCCGCTGGTGCAGCGCAACCATGACGCCGGTCGCCTGCGCTTCACGACCGACCCGATTCCCGCCGTCGCACACGGGCAGATCGTGTTCATCGCCGTGGGTACGCCGCCGGACGAAGACGGCAGCGCGGATCTGCGTCATGTACTGACCGTGGCGCGCACCATCGGCGAGCACATCGCCGGCTACACGGTGGTGGTGAACAAATCCACCGTGCCGGTAGGGACGGCCGACCGCGTGCGCGACACCCTGACCCGGACACTGGCCGGACGTGGTTGCCAGGTGGATTTCGACGTGGTCTCCAATCCGGAGTTTCTCAAGGAAGGTGACGCCGTCAAGGACTGCATGCGTCCGGACCGCATCATCGTGGGCTCGTCCAGTCCGCGTGCCGTGGAACTGATGCGCAAGTTGTACGCGCCGTTCAATCGCAATCACGAACGTCTGGTGGTGATGGACGAGCGTTCGGCGGAGCTGACCAAGTATGCCGCCAATGCCATGCTGGCGACCAAGATCAGTTTCATGAACGAGGTGGCCAACATCGCCGAGTGCGTCGGTGCCGACATCGAGCTGGTGCGCCAGGGCATCGGCATCGATCCGCGCATCGGCTACCACTTCATTTATCCCGGCGCCGGGTACGGTGGCTCGTGCTTTCCCAAGGACGTGCAGGCGCTGGAGCGCACGGCACGCGCGCACGACTACGAGGCGCGTCTGCTGCAGGCCGTCGAGGCGGTCAATGCGGCGCAGAAACGACGCCTGTTCGAGATGCTGCACGCGCACTTCGATGGGCAGCTGGGCGGCAAGACCATCGCGCTGTGGGGTCTGGCATTCAAACCCAATACCGACGACATGCGCGAGGCGCCGAGCCGTCGTCTGATGGAAGCGCTGTGGGAGGCGGGCGCGCGGGTGCGTGCGTTCGATCCGGAGGCGCAAACCGAGGCGCGCCGCATCTACGGCGAGCGCGACGATCTGGTGTTGTGCGACGGGCTGTACGACGCGCTCGAAGGCGCCGATGCGCTGGTCGTGGTCACCGAGTGGAAGGCGTTCCGCAGCCCCGATTTTGCGCGCATACGCGATGCGCTGGCCGCGCCGGCAGCCCTGTTTGACGGCCGCAACCTGTACGACCCGGTGTTGGTGGAGGAGTCGGGGGTCGCCTATTACGGCATTGGCCGTGGCCGCAGCGCGCGCGATGACGGGAGCCGTGCATGAGTGATGCCCCGATATCCGACCGTCTGGCCGACCTCGAAGTGCGTCTGACCTTCATCGACGACACCGTGTCCGCGCTGGCCGATGCCGATACCGTGCAGTCGCGGCGTCTGCTGGCGCTGGAACAGGCCATGCGCGACCTGCGTGCCGAACTGGCGTCGATGCGGACGTCGCTGGGCAACGATCCGCACAGCGAACCACCGCCGCCACACTATTGATTCGATTTTCTCCGGGAACGTCCGAACCATGGCCGACTCACTCCGCGACCAATTGCTCAAAAGCGGCATCGTCCAGCAGACCCGCAAAACCCGCCCCCCACTCGACAAGAAGGGTGGCAAGAAGCGCGGCAAGCGCCGTGGCAATGCAGCCAAACCGGGTGCCAGCCAGGTTGGCGAGGCCGATCTGGCGCGTGCATGGTCGATGCGTGCGCAGGCCGAAGCCGGCGAGCGGCGGCGCACCCGCGAAAAGGCCGAAGCCGAGGCGCGTGCCCGCAAGGAGCGCCTGCAGCGTTTGCGCAAGGTGCTCGACGGCAAGGCGTTGAACAAATCCGACGCCGACCGGGTTCGGCATTTCGAGTATGGCGGCAAGATTCGTCGCGTATATGTCGATGCGGCCCAATTGGCGGCCCTGAACCAGGGCAGTCTGGGTGTGGTGCAGCTCAAGGGCAGTTACGTTCTGGTTGCGCCGGAGGTGATCGAGGAGGTCAAGACGTTCGCCGCCAATCACGTCGCGCTGCTGGTCGATCCGACCGCAGACGCTGACGACGACGGCGTGCCCGACGACCTGATCTGGTGACGTGACCTACATCATCCTGAGCGTGTTGTGCAGCGTGGCGGTATCGGCGCTGCTCAAGCTTGCGCCGCGCCTGGGCGTGGACGTGCGCCAGGCCATTGCCGGCAACTATCTGGTCGCGGCCGCGCTGGCCATGGGGTTGTTCCATCCCGACCCGGGTTTGCTGATGCTGCCGGTGGCGTATCCGGCGTGGCACGTGCTGATCGGGCTGGGCGTGCTGTTGCCGTTGATTTTTCTGGTCATGGCGCGCTCGGTCGAACGCGTCGGCGTGGTGCGTACCGACGCGGCGCAACGCTTGTCGTTGCTGGTGTCGCTGATTGCCGCATTCACTTTGTTCGGCGAGACGTTGACCTGGCAGAAGGGTGTTGGCATGGTCGTTGGACTCGTCGCGATCGCGTGCATCGTCGCGCGGCGCGAGTCGACGTCAGGCACATCCGCGAAAACCGGCTGGTGGTGGCCGATCGGTGTGTTCGCCGGTTTCGGCGCCATCGACATCCTGTTCAAGCGCATGGCGCAATTGGCGCGCGTGCCATTCACCGATGTGTTGTTTGCGACCTTCGTGCTGGCCTTCGTGCTGGCAAGCGCGGGCGTGGCCTGGTTGTATCTGCGCGAGCGTGCTCGCTGGCGGTGGCGGCACGTTTCGGCGGCAGTGCTGCTGGGTGCGCTCAATTTCGGCAACATCCTGTTCTACGTGCAGGCGCACCGGCACTTGGCGCATGACCCGTCGCTGGTGTTCTCGAGCATGAACATCGGTGTCATCGTCGTCGCAACGCTGGTCGGCATGTGGTGCTTTGCCGAGCGACCAAGCCGACTCAACCGTGTCGGCCTGGTACTGGCGGTCGCCGCCGTGCTGGTACTGGCGAGCGCGTAGGTCGGGTTGGCTTCATCAACCCGACATGGCGGGGTGCCCGATGGCGTGCACAAAGTGCACGCTACGGCGTGAGGTGTGTTTCAGCGCAGTGCGTCGGCATCCCATCCGTCGCGTGGCTGGAAGCGCTCGCCGTACCGTTCGGCCAGTTGCTCCAGCTGGGTGCGCAGGGTGTCGGCGCCGGTGGCACGGATGTGGGTGACGGGGCCGCCGCGGAACGGGGCAAAGCCGGTGCCGAAAATGACGCCGGCGTCGAGCGTGTCGGCATCGGCGACCACGCCGTCATGCAGGCAGGCCACGGCCTCGTTGAGCATGGGCAGGATCATGCGGTCTTCCAGGTCCTCAGGAGCCGTGTACTGCTTGTCGACGTCGGGTTTTTGCGGCTTGCCGTCCTGCCACACGTAGAATCCTTCGCCGTCCTTCTTGCCGCGCTTGCCCGATTCGAGCAACGTGTCGAGGCCGTCGGGAAGCTCCAGGTTCAAAAACGGTGCCAGCTCCCTGCCGACCGATGCGCATACGTCCAGACCCACCGTGTCGGCCAGCTCGATCGGGCCCATCGGCATGCCGAAACCCTTGGCGACGCGGTCCAAAACGGGGCCGGGAACGCCTTCGCCATGCATGCGGATGGCTTCCAGCAGATACGGCATCAGGATGCGATTGACCAGAAAACCGGGGGTCCCGGCGACGGCGACCGGCAACTTGCCGAGTGCCTTGCAGAAGGCCATGGCACGCTGTTTGACGGCATCGTCCAGGCGCGCGTGGCAGACCACCTCGACCAGCGGCATTTGCGCGACCGGATTGAAAAAGTGCAGGCCGAGGAATTGTCCGGGGCGCGCCAGCTGCGCGCGCAGTTCGTCCAGCGGAATGCTGGAGGTGTTGCTGGCCAGCATGCCATCAGCGGCAAGGCGCGGTTCGATGTCGGCATACAGGGCTTGCTTGGCTTCGGCATCTTCGAAAATCGCCTCGATGACGAGATTGGCGTTGTCCACGCCGGAGCCCTCGACATCGCCCTTGAGGCGCGCGGTGGCTTGCGTGGCCCGGTCCGTGTCGCCGCGGGATTTTTTTTCGTACAGCTTGCGTGCGCGCTCGAGCGCCGGCTCGATGAAGCGCATCTCGCGGTCCTGCAAGGTGACGTGGAAACCTTTCCACGCGCTCCATGCGGCAATGTCGCCGCCCATGGTGCCGGCGCCGACCACGTGGACATGCTCGATGCCATGCTGCGTGCCTTGATCGGTTTTGCGCAGCCGCTCGCGCAAAAAGAACACGCGGATCAGGTTGCGTGCCGTCGATGTCTGCGCGAGATTCGCGACCGATTGCGCTTCCAGTTTCAGGCGCTGACCGATCTTGCCACCACCACGGCGCCAGACCTCGATCAGTGCAAACGGCGCCGGATAGTGCTGCTTGCGCACCTTGGCCGCGGTCTGTTTGCGCATGATCGGCGCTAGGATCTGGCGCACGGGCCACCAGTTGCTGCTCCATGCGCGGCAGCGTTGACCGAAGGCGCGCTTGCGCGGGTGCACGGCCAGTTGCCGCGCGGCCGACAGCAACTGTTCTTCGGGAACAGCCCGGTCGACCAGGCCGATGGCATGGGCTTTTTTTGCGGAGAACGATTTGCCGGTGAGCATGGCCTGCAGGGCCACGGGAGCGCCGACCAGGCGCGGCAGGCGTGCGCTGCCGCCCCAACCGGGATGAATGCCCAGCATGACCTCGGGCAGGCCGATGCGGGTAGTGGGTGCGGCCACGGCCACGCGGTGGCGGCAGGCCAGCGCCAGTTCGGTGCCGCCGCCCAGGCAATTGCCGTGGATGGCCGCCACCGTGGGGCAGCGCAAACTGGCCAGGCGTTGCAGCACGCGCTGTCCGTATTCGATGTGCTCGCGCACACTGGCTTCATCGGACATGCCGGCCAGTTCATGGATGTCGGCCCCGACGGCCAGACCCGAGGGTTTGGCCGAATGGATGACCACGCCGGGCGGGCTGTCGATTTCCAGGCGCTCGACGATGTCGTCAAGCTCGTTCAGCATGGCACGCGAAATCGCGTTCACCGGCGCGTCGTCGCGGTCCAACGTCAGCGTGACAATGCCGCTGTCGTCGCGCGATGTCTTCCAGTGCTTGAAGCGCAGTCCTTCGAACATGATTGCGGCTCGTGCGGAATGGGTCATCACGATACCGCGAGGCCCGGTCGATTGCGAGATCACGCAGACGCGGTGATGCGTACCGTCACAACCCTGAAAAATGCCTGAAGGCCAATGTAACGGCAAGCCGTTATCCGCGTGACGGGGGCAAACCGCGATGTACGTCGCGGTACGAACCGTGATGCGATGGCAAGGTGCTGTTCAGAAGCTGGGACGCCTCTGGTCGAATCGGGCGTTCGTTTTGTGCATGACATGGGTATTTTGCGTGACAGACACGACGGTGGACGCGACGCTGCTTGAAACCGGTGCCCATGTGCTGGAAAGCATCATGCGTACGGATGCTCCATTGCTGACGCTGGAAACCGCGCAACCGGATCGCCTCGTCGAGCAGTTTCGCACGCAGGTTCGGCATAGTGGAGAAGCCGTCTACGTGTGGCGCGAAGGCGACGGTTTGCGCAGCCTGCGCGAGACCGGCGTGCGCGTACCCGGTTGCCTGCGCCTGGTCGACACCTTGCGTTACGTGCTCAAGAGCATGCATTTCGGCATCTACGTGGTTTCCGGTGTGTCGCTTCCGCTGACGCAGACCGAGCGCCTGCTGCTGCGGCGCATCGCGCATACCCGGACCGAATTCGTGCGCCGCGTGGTGTTGCTTGGCGATGACCCCGTGCTGGCGCAACGGCTGGGCAAGTTGTCCGTGCCGCTCAAGTACCAGCAGGCCACGCACGCGTCGTTGCGCTTGCGCGATGGACGCTGGGTGCACTGAGATGGCCGCCAACGTGTCCGCATCACCGAATCCGACCGGCATCCTGCTGGTTACCAGTCGCCGCGAGGATCGTCGACAGCTGTTCGACGTGCTTGACGGCCACGGCTACGCGCATCTCCATGCGGCGCGCGACGTGGCGCAGGCGCGCGCCTTGTTGGCCGACAAACCGCCGCTGGATCTGGTGTTGCTGGAGTTTGTCGACGAGGCCCGGGATGCGTTTGCGTTTTGCGCGCACTTGCGTCGCATGGCTGCTTATCGCGGTCTCGTGGTCATCGGCTTGTTGACGCGCGGGGCGGATCGGCAGGCGTGGGCCGATCGGCATCCGACGGAAGTCGCCGCATGGCTGTGTGCGCCGGTGGACACCGGCGAGGCCTTGCGCACGGTGCAGGGCGTCCTGGCGCGCCCCCCGCGCGAGCCGGTGCCCGTACCGGCGCCCGTCGACCACGTGGCGGCCGATTACCGTTTTGCGTTTGATGATGACGATCGTGGCTGGATCGTGTCCACGCCCGAGGGCAGGGTGCTCGAGGTCAACCGGGCATTCGCCCGGCGCAAGGGAGCCAGCGCTGAAACCCTGCGCGAACGTCGGCTTGCGCAGCTGCTGGGCGAGGATGCCGCCGCCACCAGGGCACTGCGTGAATGCGTCGATGCGGGTGGCCGCTTCGAGCGGGTGGTGCAGCTTGCAGATGCCGATGACGGAACGGGGCAGGCCTGCGCGGTGACCCGCGCAACGATGCATGGTGGTGACGCGGTGCACGTGACCACGGTGCAGAACAACGATCACGTGGCGCATGCGCGCAACATGCTCGAGCTTCTGGCGCACCTGCACCAGGCTGGCGTCGGAGATGCGGGTGTGCGTGAGGCGGCGCGGATGCTGGCCAGGGCCTTGCCGCTGGACTTTCTGGGTGTGTACGCCGCCATGCCCGAATCCAATGGCGAGATCGTGGCGTGGGTGCAGGAACGTCGCCAACCGCTGGCCAACGACGACCCCGTCCCCGATGTGCTGCGCCAGCCGGCGCTCAAGCTGGTGCTTGGTGGCGAAATCCTGATGCATTGCGATGATGCATCGCGCCTGGCCGGCTCGGACGAATTTGTCGCGGCGATGGGTTTTGCCGCGTTTGCGGGTTTGCCGCTGGTGGACGAGCGCAGCAACGTGCTGGGCGCATTGCTGGCCGGCAGCCGCGAGCCGTGGCAGTCACAATCGCTGGTGCCGGAAACCTTGCGCGCCGCGACCATGCATTTTGCCCGCGACATGGAACTGGAACGCGCGCGCGACCAGGGTCGGGCGCATGGTCTTCTGGACGGACTCACCAACCTGCCCAACCGCCTGTTGTTCAACGATCGTCTGGACACCACGCTGCGCGAGGCGCGTCGCACCGGCGAAATGTTCGCGGTGCTGTTCGTCGACCTGGACCGTTTCAAGAGCATCAACGATTCGCTTGGTCACTCGGTCGGTGACGAGGTACTTGCCGCGGTGTCGCGGCGCCTGCGTGGCAGCGTGCGTTCCTCGGACACGGTCGCGCGTTACGCCGGGGACGAATTCATCATCATCCTGCGCCACATCACCCAGCGCGAAGACGTGTTGCGCATCGCCGAGAAAATCGTGCGCCTGATGGATGCGCCGTTGATGCTCGAGGCGGGCTCGGAGCTGCACATCACGGCATCGATCGGCATCAGCTTCTATCCCGACGATGCCGCCACCGCCGAGAGCCTGCTCAAGCACGCGGACGTGGCCATGTACAACGCCAAGGGCAAGGGCCGCAACGGCTATCAAGTGTATGTGGCCATGCCGGAAAAATCGCACCAGCAGCGTGTCGCGCTGGAGTCCAAGCTGCGTCAGGCCGAAAAGAACGGCGAGTTGCGTGTCTATTACCAGCCGCAGGTGGACGCGTGCAGCGAGGACATCGTCGGCATGGAAGCGCTGGTGCGCTGGGAGCATCCGGAGCTGGGCATGATCAGCCCCGCGTTTTTCATTCCGATCGCCGAAGAAACCGGCCTCATCATCCCGATCGGCGAATGGGTGTTGCGCCGCGCCTGCGCCGATTGCGTGCGCTGGCAGCAGCGCTTCAAGTTGCCGCTGCGGGTGGGCGTGAATCTCTCCGCGCTGCAGTTGATGCAACCGAACCTGGTGGACGTGGTGCGCGCGGCGTGCGCGGAATCCGGGCTCAACCCGAAGCTGCTGGACCTGGAAGTCACCGAAAGCATCAGCATGAAGTCGGTGCCGAACCTTCTGGACACCTTGTCCGCGCTGCGCGGACTGGGCTGCGGCATCTCGATTGACGACTTCGGCACCGGGCAATCCTCCCTCGATTACATCAAGCGCTTCCCGGCCGACCGCATCAAGATCGACCAGAGCTTCGTGCGCAACATCGGCATGGATCCGGGCGACGAGGCGATCGTGCGCGCGACGCTGGAGATGGCGCACACGCTGGGCCGCAAAGTGGTCGCCGAAGGTGTCGAAACCGAGCAGCACCACGCCTTCCTGCGCGAGCTCGGCTGCGACGAATTGCAGGGTTACCTGTTTTGCCGTCCGCTCTCGCCGGTGTCGTTCGACAACATGCTGGCCGAGCGCGCACGGGCCTTCGCCGCCGGCACCGACCCCACCAACCTGCTCGCAGAACTCGAAGCGCTGAGTTGAGCGCCGCTGCCAAACTCGTGAACCTTGCGCGAAGAAAAGGCACTCTGACCCCCTTTGAACTTGCCCACCGCGGCCCCAAACTTGTGAACTTCGCGCGAAGAGCGCGGTCACAGGCTGGCGCGACATTCGGCGCCGGAGGAGTACGGCCCGGATGGGCGAAGTCGAGACGGATCGTGCGCTCGTCGAGCGCGTGCGCAAGGGTGATTCCCGGGCATTC
>DASSKC010000040.1:0-73591 GCA_035690885.1 Oleiagrimonas sp.
CGGCAAGGTCAAGGGCGGCTTCACCGTCGACATCCAGAACATCCGTGCGTTCCTGCCCGGTTCGCTGGTCGACGTGCGTCCGGTGCGTGACCCGAGCTACCTGGAAGGCAAGGATCTCGAGTTCAAGATCATCAAGCTGGACCGTCGCCGCAACAACGTGGTGGTCAGCCGCCGCGCCGTGGTCGAGGTCGAGTTCTCCGAAGAGCGCGAGAAGCTGCTGGAGCGTCTGGTCGAGGGTGCAATCCTCAAGGGCGTGGTCAAGAACCTCACCGATTACGGTGCGTTCGTGGACCTTGGCGGCATCGACGGCCTGCTGCACATCACCGACATGGCCTGGAAGCGCGTGCGCCATCCGTCCGAAGTGGTCAACGTCGGCGACGAGCTGGAAGTGCGCGTGCTCAAGTTCGACCGTGAGCGCATGCGTGTGTCGCTCGGCCTCAAGCAGCTCGGTGAGGATCCGTGGGTCAACATCGCGCGTCGTTATCCGATCAGTTCGCGCATCTTCGGCAAGGTTTCCAACGTCACCGATTACGGCTGCTTCGTCGAAATCGAACCGGGCGTGGAAGGCCTGGTCCATGTGTCCGAAATGGACTGGACCAACAAGAACGTCAACCCGGCCAAGGTCGTGCAGATCGGCGACGAGACCGAGGTGATGGTGCTGGACGTCGACGAAGAGCGTCGCCGCATCTCGCTGGGCATCAAGCAGACCCGCTCCAATCCGTGGGAAGCGTTTGCGGCCATGCACAACAAGAACGACAAGGTGTCCGGTCAGATCAAGTCGATCACCGACTTCGGCATCTTTGTCGGTCTGGAAGGCGGCATCGATGGCTTGGTGCATCTGTCGGACATCTCCTGGCAGGGTACCGGCGAGGACCTGGTCCGCGAGTTCAAGAAGGGCGATGAAGTCGAGGCCGTGGTGCTGGCCGTCGATCCCGAGCGTGAGCGCATCTCGCTGGGCATCAAACAGATGGAGCAGGATCCGTTCGGCCAGTTCATGGCCGCCAACCCGCGCAACACAATCGTTACCGGCACCGTCAAGGAAGTGGACGCCAAGGGTGCCGTGGTCGAGCTCGGCGAGGGTGTCGAGGGCTACATCCGTGCCAACGACATCGCCAAGGAACGCGTCGAGGACGCCACCCAGCACCTGAAGGTGGGTGACAGCGTCGAGGCCAAGTTCACCGGCATGGACCGTCGCACGCGACTGCTGTCGCTGTCGATCCGCGCCAAGGACGAGGCCGACGTGCACGAGGCCATGGCCGACATGCACGCGGCGCACACGGGCACCACCAAGCTGGGTGCCTTGCTCAAGGAGCAGATGAACAAGTCCGAGTAAGGACTTTTGCGTGACACGGAGCGGTTTTCCGCTCCGTGTCCACGTTCACGGGCATGAACGTGTCCGTGGATCATGTGGTCAGGCAGAAGGCTGCCGTACCGTGAGTGACGGCGTGGGATTTGGGGATCATGACGAAGTCCGAACTTATCGAGGCGCTGGCACAGCGCCAGAATCACCTGGCATTCAGCGACGTGGAAATGGCCGTCAAGAACGTGCTTGAGCAGATGAGTCGTTCGCTGGCTGATGGCAGACGTATCGAGATTCGCGGCTTCGGCAGCTTCTCGTTGCATTTCCGTCCACCACGCATGGGACGCAATCCCAAGAGCGGTGACGCGGTGGCGTTGCCGGGCAAGCATGTGCCGCATTTCAAGCCGGGCAAGGAACTGCGCGAGCGCGTCAATATCGACTGATCCGCGTGTTGTTCCGACATGGCCATGCGCTCGCGCAGGCCATATCCCGGACGTTGCCGACTGCTGCGTGTCATCGTGACGTGTCGGTTGTCTGCCTCATCGGGTAAAGTCTTCCCATGCGTCTCGCAATCACACTTCTGATCATCCTCGTGTTCGTGCTCGTTGGCGTGGTCTTCGGCGCGCTCAATGCCGCCGTGGTGCCGTTTGACCTGGGCTTTGCACGCGTGTCGGTACCCAAGGGCGCCGCCGTGCTGGCCGCCTTGGTGGTGGGCTGGATATTGGGGGGCATCGTGGCCTGGTCGGGTACCCGCGCCAGGCAACGCCGCCGCAAGCGCGACGCAAGTGCGCGCGCTTCGGCCACGGCCTCTGCGAACGATTCATGAATCCGCTGTATTTCCTGTTCCTGCTGCTGCCGCTGGCTTTCCTCAGTGGCTGGCTGGTGGCCCGTCGCCTGAGCGCATTGTCATCCGGCGCGCGGGTCAATGCGCTGTCGCAGGATTACTTTCGCGGCCTCAACTACCTGCTCAACGAACAGCAGGACAAGGCCATCGAGGTGTTCCTGCGCCTGGCCGAGTACAACCGTGACACGGTCGAGACGCACCTCGCGCTGGGCAATCTGTTCCGTCGCCGGGGCGAGGTCGATCGCGCCATTCGCATTCACCAGCACCTGGTTTCGCGCCCCAACCTCAATGACGAGATGAAGGCCGTGGCCTTGCTCGAGCTGGGTGAGGATTACATGAGCGCCGGCCTGCTTGATCGCGCCGAGACCCTGTTTGCCGATCTGGTGGCGATGAATGCGCATGCACCATCGGCGTTGCGCCACCTGATCGCCATTTATCAGCATGAACGCGATTGGCACGAGGCGATCGAGCAGGCGCGACGGCTGGAAGCCATGAGCGGCGAGTCGCAGGCGCACCCGATTGCGCATTTTTATTGCGAACTGGCCGAACAATCGCTCCAGCACGGCGCGCGGCAAGAGGCATACGGTTATCTGGATCAGGCATTTGCCTGCAAGCGCGAGTGCGTGCGTGCCTACATGTTGACCGGCAAGATGCAGGCCAGCGAGGACAACCATGCCGAGGCGGTCGACACGTTCGAGCGCGCCATCAATTGCGATGTGGTCTACGTACCCGAGATCCTGCCGCTGCTGCTGGAAAGTTATGCCCGCTCCGGGCAGATGGAACGCGCCGAGCGCTTCCTGCGCGACGTGCTCACCCGTTACCACGGCGTGTCCCCGGTATTGGCGTTGGCCAGCATTTACGCGCAACGCAGCGGCAAGCGCGCCGCCATCGATTTTCTGACCACGCAATTGCGTCAGCGGCCCTCGGTGCGCGGCATGATGGCGTTGATTGACGCGACCATGGAGCACACCTCGGGCGAGGTCCGCCAGGATTTCCTGATCCTGCGCGACCTGACCCACAAGTTGCTCGATGGGCAGGCCATGTACCGGTGCAGCCATTGTGGTTTCGGCGCCAAGGGGCACCACTGGCAATGCCCGAGCTGCAAATTGTGGGGCAGCGTGCGTCCCATCCACGGCGTGGCCAACGAATAATGGGCGCACCTGGTGCCGCAACGGTTTTATGCTGCGCGGCCTTCGTGGTTTCCGTCTTGCTGGCGTGGGCGGCGATCGCTTACGCGCATCGCCGCGGCATGCTTGATCAGCCGGGATTCAGGCGCTCACACAAGGTGCCGACGCCGCGCGGTGGCGGTATCGGTCTGGTTGCGGGAACCCTGCTTGCCGTTGCCGGGGGCCTGGGAGCATGGCCCGGTGGAGGCAGCCCGTGGGTCGTTGCCGCCTGGTGTGTCGCAGCGGCGGCGGTGGCGGTGATTGGCTGGGTGGATGACCACCGTGCGCTCTCCGTGCTGCCGCGTCTGCTGACACAGCTTCTGGCGGCGGCCTTGTTCGCCGGCGTCGTGATCCACGTTTGGCACATGGCCTGGGCGTGGTTGCCGCTGTGGGTGTTGCTGGCCGCGTGGAGTATCAATCTGCACAACTTCATGGATGGCATTGACGCGATCCTGGCGCTGCAGATCCTGTTTGTCGGCGTGGGTCTGGGGTTGCTGGCCGTGGCCGTGTCGCAACCGGCGATGGCGGTGGCCGCATTCGGCTTCGCGGCCGCCACCTGCGGGTTCTTGCTGTTCAACTGGCCGCCCGCGCGCATTTTCATGGGCGACGTGGGCAGCGGATTTGCCGGGTTCGTGGTGTGTTCGTTGATTTTGCTGTTGTGCATCCGCGTTAGGCTGGCGTTATGGCCCGCATTGTTATTGTGTTCGGCGTTCGTGGCCGACGCGGGCTTCACTCTGGCTTGGAGGATGGTTCGCGGCCGGCGCTGGTACACGGCCCATCGTGAGCATCTGTACCAATGGCTGGTCAGGTGCGGGTGGACCCATGCGCAAACGGGAACGCTGTACATGCTCTGGAATCTGTTGTTGGCGGCACCCCTGGCCTTGTGGGCCACGTATCGACCCGAGATCGGGCCGTGGCTTGTCGTGGGGTTGTATGCTGTAGCGGCGATGACATGGTGGCGGGCACGTGATGCCTGTCTTGCGAAGGTACGCTCAGGGAGGAATGGGCATGTTGCGTAAGTTTGTGGGCGCGGTTCATCCGCGTATTGCGGTCGTGCTGCACGATCTGGTCATGGTGCTGGCCGCATGGGTGCTGGCCAAGTACCTGCGTTACGACATGGTCCACGCGTCGGCGCAGATGGATTTTGCCGTGTTTGAACTGCCCATCGTGGTGGCGATTCAGGGCGCGGTGTTTGCATGGATGGGCTTGTACAAGGGGTTGTGGCGTTTCGCCAGCCTGCCGGACCTGTGGAACATCGCGCGGGTAGCGCTCATCGGCGCCGTCGGGATTTATCCGGCGCTGTTCCTGTACAACCGTCTCGAGGGCGTGCCGCGCTCGGTACTGGTGATCTATCCGGTGTTGCTGGTCATCCTGCTCGGTTTGCCGCGGCTGTTTTACCGCTACTGGAAGGACAGCCGCCTGCACGCACCGCGACGGGTCACGGCACGCCGCGTCGTGGTCATCGGCGCCGGTCCCGCCGGCGAGGGACTGATGCGCGACCTGCACCGCGCCCACCAATATCGTGTGGTCGGTTTCGTCGACGACGACCGTTCACTGCGCGGCACACTGATTCGCGGCGCTCCCGTGCTGGGGACGCTCGATCAGCTGCCTTCGCTGGTGCACGACGTCGCCGCCAACATGTTGCTGATCGCATTGCCCGCGGCCAGTGCCTCGGAGATGCGTCATGTCGTGGCCTGTTGCGAGCGCACGGAACTGCCGTTCCGGACCATGCCGCGACTGGAAGATGTCATGGCAGGGCGCGCACAACGCCACGAGATCAAGGAAGTGGCCATCGAGGACATCCTGGGCCGCGACGTGGTCGAGCTGGACTGGACCGCCATTCGCGAAAGCATTGCCGGACGCCGTGTGCTGGTCACGGGCGGCGGCGGTTCGATCGGTTCGGAGCTTTGCCGACAGGTGGCCAGGCTGGGCGCCGGCACCCTGACCGTGGTCGATGCCTCCGAGTACAACCTCTATCGCATCGAGCGCGAGCTGCGGCAATCGTTTCCCGACCTGCAACTGCGTGGTGTGCTCGCCAATTGCCGTGATCCGGCCGCCATGCAGCACGCGTTTTCCAAGGCACGCCCGCAAGTGGTATTCCATGCCGCTGCCTACAAGCATGTGCCGTTGCTCGAGGAGCAATTGCGCGAGGCATTCAGCAACAACGTGATGGCCACGCGCATCGTCGCCGACATGGCGGTGCGCCACGACGTCGACAATTTCCTTCTCATTTCCACCGACAAGGCCGTCAATCCGACCAGTGTCATGGGTGCATGCAAACGCATTGCCGAAATGTATTGTCAGAATCTGGCCAAGCGTGCCGACACGCGTTTCGTCACCGTGCGTTTTGGCAACGTGCTCGATTCGGCCGGCTCGGTGGTGCCGTTGTTCCGCGAGCAGATTCGCCGCGGCGGACCGGTGACCGTCACCCATCCGGACATGTCGCGCTATTTCATGACCATTCCGGAAGCGTGCCAACTGATCCTGCAGGCGTCGGCACTGGGCACCGGGGGCGAGATTTTTGCGCTGGACATGGGTGAGCCGGTCAAGATCCGTGATCTTGCCGAGCAGATGATCCGTTTGACGGGCAAGCGGCCAGGAGTCGATGTCCCCATCATCTACACCGGTCTGCGTCCGGGCGAAAAGCTGTTTGAAGAGCTCTTCCACGCGCAGGAAAACTACAGCGCGACCGTGCACGCCAAGATCTTTCTGGCGCAGTCGCGCAGCGTGTCGCTGGAATTGCTTGTGGCCACGCTGGACAACGCCGCCACGGCCGTGGCCGGATTTGACGAGAGCAGCCTGCAATCGCAACTCGCGCTGCTGTTGCCGGCATTTTGCTGGAACGGCGAAAAGCCGGCGAACAACGTCGTGCCGCTTCGACAACACAACAACGAGGGCGCTGCATGAGCCAACCATTGCGCAAGGTCGTTTTCCCCGTGGCCGGACTGGGCACGCGTTTCCTGCCGGCGACCAAGGCCGTGGCCAAGGAGATGCTGCCGGTGCTGGATCGACCGTTGATCCAGTACGCCGTCGACGAAGCCGTCGATGCCGGCGCCGACACGCTGGTGTTCGTCACCAATCGTTACAAGCATGCCATTGCCGATTACTTCGACAAGGCCTACGAGCTGGAAGCGAAGCTGGCCAAGCGCGGCAAGGACGAGTTGCTTGACCTGGTGCAGGGCACCTTGCCAAGCCATGTACGTGCCGTGTTCGTGACCCAGCCGGAAGCGCGTGGCCTGGGCCATGCCGTGCTTTGTGCCAAGCCGGTGGTGGGCAATGACCCGTTCGGCGTCATCCTGCCGGACGACCTGATCGTCAACGATGGTCCGGGAGCCTTGCGTCAGATGGCCGACGTGGCGTTTGCCGAAGATGCCGGCGTCATTGCCGTGCAGGAGGTGCCGCATGCCGACACCGACAAGTACGGCATCGTGGCGGTCGAGGGCAATGATGCCGGTGCCCGCGCGGCCCGCATCCGGCACATGGTCGAAAAGCCGGATCCGTCCGAGGCGCCATCGAACCTGGCCGTGGTGGGACGTTACGTGCTGCCGGGGCACATTTTCGACATGCTCGAGGAAACCCGTCCCGGTGCCGGTGGCGAGATCCAGTTGACCGACGCGCTGGAGCGCCTGCTCAAGCAACAGGCAACGTTGGCCTACCGCTTTCAGGGGCAGCGTTTCGACTGCGGCAACAAACGCGGCCTCGTGCAAGCCACGCTGCACATGGCGATGCGCGACAAGGACCTGGCGCAAGCCGTGCACGAATACATGGCGCAGCACCGCGAGCCGGAAATCGCCTGACTGCTCCGGGAGCTTGGACCGCAGAAATCTTCCGGGCTGCAAAAGCGCCTGCGCGGTCCATATTTCCGCCGCTTTTTGACCCATGGAACCACCATGGGCCGGCAAATCGTCGAAAATCTGTCCTCACGCAGTCACTTTTTCGCCTCGAAAGTTTCTACGGCCCAAGCTCCTGGGGCAATCGGAGGATGACACCCGGTGTCGACTTCATCGTATTACCGCGCCACGGCGAGGCCACACGCCTCGCACGCGCCGTTCGAAGGTGAGCACGAGACGCATGTGGCCGTCGTCGGCGGCGGCTTTGCGGGGCTGAACACGGCGCTGTCGCTGGCCGAACGCGGCATGAGCGATGTCACCGTGCTGGAAGCCGAGGACATCGGCTTTGGTGCGTCCGGACGCAATGGCGGCTTCGTGTTTGCCGGATACTCGCTGGGTGAAGCGGCCTTGATCGAGCGCCTGGGCGCGACGCGCGCACGCAAGCTGTTCGCGTGCACGACGGCGGCGGTCGAGCTCATTCGCGAGCGCATTCGGCGGCATGCGATCGAGTGCGATCTGGTCGACAAGGGCGTGATCTGGGCCAACTGGTTCCGTGATCCGGCCTTGTTGCGCCAGCGCCAGCGCCTGCTCGAGGAACAGTTCGGCGTGCATTGGGAATGGCTTGACCGTGACGCGCTGGGCAAGCGCCTGCATACCACTCGTTACAGTGCCGGTCTGTTCGAGCGCAACGCCATGCACATCCAGCCGTTGGACTACACGCACGGCCTGGCCACGGCGGCGGCCGGCAAGGGCGTGCGTGTACACGAACACAGCCGCGTGACCAGTCTGGACAAGGATGGGACCGACGGCTGGATATTGCGGACCCGCGACGGCGTGCTGCGTGCCCGTCACGTGGTGTTGGCGTGCGGCGGTTACCTCGCGCGGCTGGACAAGCGTGTCGACCGCGCCGTGCTGCCCATCGCGACCTATGTGGCGGTGACCGAACCCCTGGGTGCGCGTCTGGGCGAATGCGTGACCACGCAAGCCGCCGTTTACGACACGCGTTTCGCGTTCGATTATTACCGCGTGCTCGCCGACAGCCGTCTGCTGTGGGGCGGACGCATATCGATACGCGAACGTTCACCCGCAGCCGTCAAGCACCTGTTGAAAAAGGACATGGTGCGGGTTTATCCGGCACTGGCCAACGTCCACATCGACTACGCGTGGTCCGGGTTGATGAGCTATGCGCGCCACGAGATGCCGCAGATTGGCACCGACGGGCAGGGTTTGTGGTGGACCCAGGCATTCGGCGGACATGGCCTCGCGCCGACAGCGGTGGCTGGCGAGCTGGTGGCGTCGGCGCTGGTCGACGGCGATGATGCATGGCGCGAATTTGCCGATTTCGGTCTGGTCGACAGTCTGCGGCCGGCCGGTTATCTTGGCGCGCAAGCGCGCTACAGTTGGTTGCAATTGAAAGACCGCCTCAAGGAAACGTTGGAAGGTTGAGTGCGCAAACAATAAACGGGGAGCCTCGAAAAACGCGCCAATCTGTTCGACCGTCATTGTAGGAGGGGCGGAAGCCCCGATCGGGAATGCCGCGAGACATCATTTATCCCGGTACGGCCTGGCCAATCGCGGCTTCCACCGCTCCTACAGTACGTCACATGCGGAGCTTCTTGTCCGCCGGATGACGGTTTGAAGGTCATTGGTGGTTCCCAACGGAGCGTTGTTGGCGATCCAGCCACACTTCCAGTCCTTGCGCGTTGAGTTCGGTGTCGATGTCGAGCAATCGTCGGACGCCGTCGGCGTCGAGTGGACAACCGTGTTGGCGTGCCCGATCGACGTACAAGCCGGCCAGGGCTTGTACCAGCTTGTCATGGCGTTGCTCGTCGTCGGACAACGGTCTCGCCAGTGCCACCATCGCATCGATGGTGGCATGCAGATCGTCGCCAAGGCGCCGAATGTCGCCCACCGGCCCGAAATGGGTGAGATGGATGGCCGGCGGATCGAGCGCCACCAGACGCCGGATCGAGGCATGCAATGCATCCGGATCGAACTGGATCGGCGAGGTGGTCGGAATGATGAACGGACCTTTGTCACTGTCCAGCTCGCGATACGACAAACCGAACGTGTCGCCGCTGCAGATGCGGCCGCTTTTCGGGTCGTGGATGGCATTGTGGTGGCGTGCGTGCCCCGGTGTGTCCAGGCAACGCAGGATGCGCCCGGCCAGATCAACCTCGTGGCCGTCCGGTGCCTCGACCACGCGTTCGGCTGGGACGGGTTCGAGCTTGCCGTAGCTGCGTTGCATTTCCTCCTCGCCGTATACGGCGGAGGCTCCGGCCCACAGTTTTGATGGATCGATCATGTGGCGCGCGCCACGCGGGTGAACCACCAGTCGCGCATTGGGCAGCGCGGCCATCAGCTCACCTGCGCCACCGGCATGGTCCAGATGCACGTGGGTGAGTATCAACCAGTCCACGTCGTGCGGCGCAAGTCCGGTTTGCTCAAGCGCCGCCAGCAACCGTGGACGGGAATGGTTGGTACCGCAATCGATGAACGCGGCGTGCCCGTTTTCGACGACCAGATAGGCCGCGTCGAAGTTCGGTCGCTGGAAGCCCGTGTCGATGGTGTGGATGCCGTGATCGTTCATGCGGATGCTGTTCGTGCGAGTGAATCCACAGGATAGGGCATCGCTTTGTTGCCGTGAATTCAGGGGCATGACGCGGCGGCCGAAACGCGCTATGGTTCAGGTGTGTTTAGATCGATCCAATACGTCTTTGCACCCATTGCCCCGCATGCGACATCCCATGGCGGTGCATCACGACACGCACGATGACAGGAGAAGTCCCATGGTGACCCGCAGACGATTCATGCAAGGCGCGGCGGCATTGGCACTGGTCGGCGGCAGCCAGGCGGTGACGCCGCGCGCACTGGCCAAGGCCATGCAGGGCAGGGAGGGCCCGGCAAACCAGGCCGCTGGCGAATGTTCGCGCCATGTGGATGTGTTCATCGGCACCGGCGGCCATGGCCACACCTTTCCGGGCGCGACGATGCCGTTCGGCATGGTCCAGCTCAGCCCCGACACCAACAACAGCACCTGGGACGACTGTTCGGGCTACCACCAGCGCGACGGTTCGATCATGGGTTTCTCGCACACCCACCTGTCCGGGACCGGCGGGGCCGACATGCTCGACTTTCTGCTGATGCCGGCGCAGGGCCCGGTGCTGCTCGAACCCGGCGAACGCGGACTGCCGCACGAGAACTATCGCTCGCGTTTCGATGCCGTCGACGTCCCCGATCGCATTCCCGATGGCGTGGTCGGCCATCCAGGCAAGGGCTATCGTTCCACCTACGACACGTCCTCGGAGAAAGCGCAGCCGGGCTATTACCGCGTGCATCTGACCGAGAACGACATCCTGGCGGAATTGACCGCCACCTTGCGTGCCGGACTGCATCGCTACACGTTCGGCAAACCGGGCAAGGGACACCTGCTGATCGATCTGGTGCATGGCTTCCATGGTGATCCCGACGAGCCCGCGAACGTGTCCGATGCGTCGCTCGAGCTGATCGGCAACGACACCCTGGTCGGCGGGCGTCGCGTGCACCAGTGGGCCAACGGCCGCTACATCTATTTCGCGATGAAACTGTCGCGGCCCATTGCCCGCACTGATCTCTACTCCGACGACAAGCGCGTACCCCACGGGACACGCAAGCTGAAGGGCAAGCACCTCAAGGCTGCCTTGCATATCGATGACGTGTCCAGCGAGCCGTTGCTGGTCAAGGTCGGCATTTCGGCGGTCGACAGCGACGGTGCCATGCGCAACCTCGAATCGGAGATTTCCGATTGGGATTTCGATGGCGTGCAGCGCGCTGCGGCCGACGCGTGGGAAAAGGAGCTCAGCCGTATCCGCATCCGCACGCCGTCCGAGTCGACCAAGCGCATTTTCTATTCGGCGCTGTATCACACGATGTTGGCGCCCACGCTGTTCAGTGACGTCGACAACCGCTACCGCGGCATGGACCTCAAGGTGCACAAGGTTCCCGCCGGTCATCACAACTACAGCACCTATTCGTTGTGGGATACCTACCGTGCCGAGCACCCGTTGCTGACGCTGTACCGGCCCGATATCGTGCCGGACCTGGTGCAGGGGTTGGTGCGCAAGGCATCGGAAAGCCCCGACGGCCCGCCGGTATGGCCGCTGCAGGGTGTCGAAACCGGCACCATGATCGGCTACCACTCCATTTCCGTCATTGCCGAAGCCCAGGCCAAGGGATTCGACGGCGTCGACTATCAGGCGGCCTGGGCGCCGTTCCGCGAGCGCGCGCTGGTCAGCGATCGCGAAGGCCTCGGCTGGTATCGCAAGCTCGGTTACGACCCTTCGGACAAGGACGGCGAAGCGGTCAGCAAGACCATCGAGTATGCCTACGATTACTGGGCCATGGCCCATCTCGCCGATGCCTTGGGCAAGACAAGTGATGCGACAACCTTGCGCAAGCTGTCGTTGAATTATCGCAACGTGTTCGATCGCGAGATCACCTTCATGCGCCCGCGTGACAGCAACGGCAAGTGGATGAGCCCGTTTGATCCGCGCTCGATGGGGCACTCGGACAAGTGGCGCGATTTCACCGAATCAAACTCGTGGCAGGCCACGTTCGGCGTCCAGCACGACCTCTACGGTTACATGGAAGTGTTTGGCGGCGTGCCGGCGTTCGAGCGCAAACTGGACGAGCTGTTCACCACCAGTTCCGAGCTTCCGGCCGACGCGCCCCCGGACATCGCCGGGCTGGTGGGTCAGTATTGCCAAGGCAACGAACCCAGCCATCACATCGCCTATCTCTATGCCTACACCGGATCACCCTGGAAAACCCAGTCGCGTGTACGCATGCTGCTCAAGAGCATGTACCGCGACGGCCATGACGGCCTCGCGGGCAACGAAGATTGCGGCCAGATGAGTGCCTGGTACGTAATGGGCGCGCTGGGCCTGTATGCGGTCGATCCGGTCAGCACCCACTACGTGTTCGGCAGTCCGTTGCTCGAGCGCGCCGACGTGAACGTCGGCCATGGCCGGACGCTCGGCATTCGTACGCTGCACAACGGTGTGGACAAGCCGTACATCCAGTCGGTCACCTGGAACGGCAAGCCGTGGCGCAAAAGCTGGATTTCCCACGCCGAACTGGTGCAAGGTGGCGTGCTCGAATTCACCATGGGCAGTCAGCCCAACAAGCAGTTCGGCAAGGCCGCGCAAGACCGGCCGCCGTCGTTCGGGCGACTGGCCACGGAGGCCTGAGAAACTTTCCGATCAGTCGATCCGGCCCGCTCGGGCCGGTTTCGACATGGACGGTGGCGCGGCACCCGGCGCGCTGCCCCATTGCCTGTTTGGCGTCGGTCCCATGACCAGCACGAGCTTGCCACCGTCGGCGATGTCCGAATGGCTGAACCAGGGCTTGTTCCAGGGTTTGCCGTTGAGGGTCGCCGACTGGATGTACTTGTTCGTCGCCGAGTTGTGTTTGGCCACGATCTCGAACGTGTGGCCGTTGCCCATGTGGATCTTGATGTCGTCGAAGATCGGGCTGCCGAGAATGTAGTACGGACTCGATGGATCGACCGGATAAAAGCCCATGGCGCTGAACACGTACCACGACGAGGTCGCGCCCTGGTCGTCCATGCCGGGGTACGCGTAGCCGGATTTGTCGCTGCCATACATCAGTCGCAGGATCTTGCGCGTCAGCGCCTGGGTCTTCCACGGTTGGCCGGCCCAGTCGTAGTAATAGGGCACTTGCTGGTCGGGCTGGTTGCCTTGCACATACTGACCGATCACGCCGGTGCAGTCGCGGCAGATGCCTTGCGGGTGATAGGGCGTGCTGAAGAACGCATCCAGCTTGTCGGCAAATTGCTTGCGCCCGCCGAGCAGGTTGATCAGCCCCTGCACGTCATGTGGCACCAGCCACAGGTCGGACCAGCCGGAGGCTTCTTTCATCATGAAGTTGTAGTACGGCTCGCGTGGATCGAACGGCGATATCCATTGGCCGTCCGCAGTGCGCCCGCGCATGAAGCCGACCGATGGGTCGAACATGTTTTCGTAGTTGTGCGCGCGCTGCATGAACAGGTGGTAATCGTCTTGCTTGCCCAGCCGCTTGGCGTACAGCGCCAGCGCGTGGTCGTCCCAGCTGAAATTCAAGGTGGTGGCCACGCCGGCCTTGCCGCCGGCGTAGGGCGGGCTGGGATTGCCTTCGGGGACGATGTCGGAAATCCAGCCGTTTTTCTTGTATTCGGCCAGATAATTGCGCGGGCCGTCCGGGTCCATGGCGTTCTTGCGCAGGTATTTGTAGGCCGCGGCCCAGTCGAAGTCATAGCCGCGGTTCCAGGCACCCAGATACAAAAACACCGCGTTGTCGCCGTGGAACGAGGTTTCCATGAAACCCGATTCACGCGCCAGGTCCAGTTCCGAACGCAGCACGTTTTGCGTGACCTTCGGCTCCAGCAGCATCATCAGCACGATCTGGTTGCGGCCGGTATCCCACAGCGGCACCGGGCCGTAACGGTCGTACGTAGCGGTCACGGTCTGGCCGTCCATGTTGGTGAATGTTTCGCCCTTGTGCGCGAGCACGCGCGGGCTCGCCAGCGAGTGGAGCAAGGTCGAATAAAACAGCATCCGCTGTTTTTCCGTACCACCGGTCACCTCGATCCGGTTGAGTTTCTTGGCCCAGGCGGCTCGGGCCTGTTGGTGCACCCGCGCGAAGTCCCAGCCCGGATCCTCGGCCTTCAAGCGACGTTTCGCCTCGGCATAGCTGTGGCCGTGGGCGATCTTCATCAGCACCTGCTCGCCCTGCGTGGTGTGGAAGCGCAGATAGGCACCGGCGTAAGGGCCGGAGATTTTTCGTGTGCCGGGTTCGACATCCTTGCTGCCAAGCAGGGAGCCGGGACCGAAGCCGTCGTGCGAGCGCGGCGGAATCTGACGGAAGGTGCCGAATGCGGTGAAGGGCTTGGAGAACTTCGCGACGAAATAGGTGTTGCCGGCAATGTCTTCGTGATGCTTGGTGTGGTGATTGGCCTTGCCCCGCACCATGTTGTTGCCGATCACTTCCACGCTGCCGCCACGCTGGCCCAGATCCAGCAGGATGTGGGCTTTGTCGGTTTGCGGAAACGTGAAGCGGAACAGGCCGGTCCACGGGGTGACCGACATTTCCGCTCGGGTTTTGAAGGTGGTCAGGTCAACCGAGTAATAGCCGGGTGACGAAACTTCGGTGGACTTGTCATAGAGCGACACGCTGCGCTGCGGCGGCACGGTCCAGTTGCCGACCACGGGCATGACCGTCGGGCCGAAGCGGCCGCCGGTGGTAAAGCCCTTCATGGTCAGGTTGGGATAGTAGTAAAGCGTGGGGACGCCGGCGGGATAGGTGAACACCAGGTTCGTGTTGATCGGACCGACGTTGGTGGACCCGTGTGGCAGCGCGGCACCGGACGAGGTGAATCCCGCGTAGAGTTTCTCGCCCGGCGGCGGCGCGTTGCCGATCAGTTTTTGTTGGTCCAGCGGTGCCGTGCCGACCAGGCCGTTGGCGTAGTCGACCGGTTGCTTGTCTGTCGTTGCCGCTGAGCTTTGGGCGTGCAATGGCAAAACCATGGCAGGGCCAAGCAAGGCCATGGCGGCGAGAATCCGTATGGGTTTTCGGGTCAACATGCGCGAGGATTCCTGATGACGATGTATATGGCTCAGGTGCCCGGAGAAGCCTCTAATGATGCCGGTCACCCCAGCGAAGGCTGGGGTCCAGTGTCTTTCGCACTTGCGTGAGGCATCAAAGACACTGGATTCCAGCTTTCGCTGGAATGACGCCGAGGTGAGCAGGGATGTTTCATGCGAACCTCTGAGATGACAGCGAGTTTTACTTCGCGGGCTTCGTCCAGCTGAAATCGGCCATGACCGGGAAATGGTCGGACGGATAGACCTTGCCGTGATGCGTGGTGATGGTGCGCACGTCATCGACTTTCACGCCGCGGTAATAGATGTAGTCGATGCGCTTGTGCGCATGACCGGTGAAGTCGTGAAATGTGTGGGCCGGCCCATGGTGTACCGGCGCCTTGACCCAGGCGTCGTGCAGTACCGTGGTCATCAGCGCATGCGTGGGGCTGTCCGGTCCGCTGTTGAAGTCGCCCGTGACGATGATGGGCAACGAGTCGGGCACCTTGGCAAGGTGCTTGAGGATGACCTTCACGCCCTTCTTGCGCAGTTCCACGTCCTTGCTGCGGTAGGGCAGGTGCGTGTCGTAGAAGTAGAAACGCTTGCCGGTCTGCTTGTCCTGGAACTCGGCCCAGGTCACCATGCGCGGCATCAACTGCCCCCAGCTGACGCTGCCGGGCACGTTGGGTGTCGCCGACAACCAGAAGTTGCCGCGCTGGATGATGCGCAGGCGTCGGGCGTTGTAGAACACGCCCATGTGCTCGTTGTCGTCGGCTTGCTTGTTGTTGCCGTTGCGGCCCAGGCCGAACCATTTGTAATGCTTCAGATGCTTGACCAGGTAATCGCCCTGGCGGGTGAACAGCTCCTGTGTACCGATGATGTCCGGGTGCTGCGTGCGGATGATCCTGACCATCAGGCCGCGACGATTGGGCCACACGTTGATACCGTCATCCGGATTGGGGTAGCGAACATTGAACGTCATCACGCGGATGTCGTGATTGCTTGTGTCCGCGTTCGAGGCAGGCGCAGACATGGCCGGTGTGGCAAACACCATCGCGCCAAAACACAGGAAGGTCGAGATACGCACGAACAAGGACATGGAAATGATCCTCCGAAGAAAGCCCCATCAGGTCGACAAAAGAAAACGCGGGGCCAGGGGGAGAAAGTGACCCCGCGTTCCGGTCAGGGACCGAAGGTAAACGTCAGACCGAGGTAGTACTGGCGGCCGCTGTAGACCAGCGAGTTGAGACGCAACGAGGTGTCATCCCCCAGGTGCGATCGCGCCTTGGATTTGGTCAGGTTGATGATCGAAGCGTTCAACGACAGGCTCTTCGTGAACTTGTAGCTGCCGTTCAAATTGACCTGGTTGTACGGCTCCTGGTACAGCGTGAGTCCGGACACCAGCCCGCCGGTCACCTTGCCGGTCCAGTTGGACGTGGCGCGGATCAGCAGGTTGTGGTTCTGGTAGAACAGTGACAGGTTGGCTGCGTGGTTTGCACTGCCGACCAGGTTTGATTGGCCGACCACCTCGCCATTGACCAGCACGTCGGTGGTGCTGGTTTTGTTGAGCGTGTAGTTGGCGATGATGCCGAAGCCCATGTCGAAGGTGTGCTGGAAGTAGAGTTCCGCGCCCTTGGACGTGCCGCTGCGACCGTTGCCGATGGTGCTGAAGTCCTTGACGGTGACCTGCTTGCCGCCGACGTCGACCGTCTGCGTCACCGTGACCGGGACCACGAAGTTCTTGACCTTCTTGTGGAACAGGCCCAAGCCCAGTACCGAGCCTTTCTGGAAATACCACGCGGCACCGATGTCGAACTGGGTGGACTGGAATTCCTTCAGGTCCTTGTTGCCGCCGCTGCCGTACCAGCCGGGCAGGCGGGCGCCGAACTGCGCGCGGTCGTGGTAGAAGGCCGGCGTGACGTGGGTCAGGTTGCCCAGTACCAGGATGTCGCTGTAGTTGGGCCGTGCCATGGCCTTGGAGGCGGCGAAACGCAGCACCACGTCGTGGGGCAGGGAATAGGCGAAATTGAAACTCGGCAGGATGTTGGTATAGGTCCGGTCGCGATGCCCGGGCTCGAACGTGCGCACGTTCCACAACTCTTCCGGTCGATACTGGAAGTCGCCGGGGACGCATGGATTGCCTTTGATGTTCACTCCCGACGACGGGCAGTTCAACGGATTGCCGCTGGCGTCGTGGTAGTACTCCTGCTTGAGCGTGGTCACTTCGTTGACGATGTACACGTCCTGCTGCGTACGCACGAAACGCACACCCAGGTTTCCGCGTGCGCGACCGATGTGGTAATTGGCCTGGGCGTAGGCGGCCGAGATCTTCTCGGTCAGGCCGGCAAAATTCGCCGGCTGGTTGACGCGCTGGTCCGGGCCGAACTTCTCGTTGAGGTGGGCGTAATACGCCGCGTAATTGACCGCCGGGAAGACGTTGGTGTTGAACGTCTCCGAATCGGTTTCGAGCGAGCCCGGCATCAGGTAGCCCGCCTTCAGGGTGCCGGCCGTCGGCGAGCAATCCTGGAAGCGCACGGTGGTGCCCGGGCAGTACCAACGGTTTTCACCGGTACGCTGGCTGGCGTGGGTATCGCGGTATTTGACGCCGAATTGCAGCGTGCTCAGCCAGTCCGAGCCGATGTACGCCGAAAAATCGAGCTGAAAATAGTTCTGCTGGCTCTTGGTGCGGGTGTAGCCCGAATCGGTCGAGCCCAGGTCGATCTGACCGATGCCCGATTGCAGGTTTTTCAGCACCTCGGGCGATACCGAGATCGACGGCTTGCCGCGCAGATTCCACTGCGCCAGGCGGTTGCCGTTTTGCCAGTGCCCGTTGATGAACCGACGTGGCTTGACCGACATGCGAAAGTCGATCGACGGCCCGCCGTAGGCCCACGTGTGGCCGACATTGAACGAGCCGCTGAGCACGTCACCGGTCCACTCGCCCTTGATGTTCATCGATTGCGAGGTGGCCTGCGCGTGGGTGTAGCGACCGGTCAGCCAGGGATATTGCTGCGAGCAGACGTTGATCGGTTCCCGCGACGCACCCGTCACCGGGTTGGTCAGTGCCGCGCAACCCTGGCCGGGACGCGGCTGCAGGTACTTCGTGCCGGTGACGATGGAGTGGCTGGGGTCGAAGGTCAGCCCGTTTGGTGCCAGCTGCCTGCCTTGTTGCTCGGCGTACGGCCCGGTGGGCAGACCCCACTCCGGAATTTCCAGCGTGTGTGTGACGTAATCGTTTTTCAGCTTGAACCAGAAATAGTTGCCGGTCAGCAGGAAATTCTCGGTGGGTTTGAACTGCATCGTCAGCTGGCCACCCTCGCGTACGCGGGTGGTATTGGTCTGGCTGAGGCTGAACTGCTGCGGTGACCAGTAGCCCGAATAGCTGTTGCCGGCCTGGTCGGTCACGCCGCCACCGGGCCACAGGTCCACATTGGCTTCGTTGATGAACGGATTGCCGTGAATGTCGACCGGGGGCTGGGCGCCGTAATCATCGGCCCACCAGTGCCAGCTGGACGCATTGGCGCTGTACTGGGTGATGTGGCGCTTCTGGTAGGACGCACCGACCAGGACGCCGAAACGGCTGTCCTTGCTGTGCCAGGAGTACAGGCCCGCGATCTGCGGATCGGCGCCCGTGGTGGTGTCGCTGGTCGTACCTTGAATGGAAACGAACCCCTTGTTGGCGGGCATTTCCAGCGGGCGCCGTGTATGGATGATCACGGTGCCGCCGATGCCGCCTTCGTCGAGTTTTGCTTCCTGGCTTTTGTAGAGTTTCACGCTGCTGACCATCTTGGCCGGCAGCAGCAGGTAGTTGAACGAGCGGGTGAGGCCGCTTTCCGTGTCTGCCGTGGCAATGAAATTGCCATTCAACTCGGTCAACGTGAGGTTCGGTGCCAGACCGCGAACGCTGACGGTTTTGCCTTCGCCGCCGCTGCGGCTGATGATCACGCCCGGCACATGCACCAGGGCGTCGGCCACGTCCTTGGCCGGAAACTCGCTGATGTTCTGCGCGTTGATAACCTCGACCACGGCATCCGAGCGGCGCTTTTCCGCCAGCGCGCTGTTGATCGACTGGCGATATCCGGTGACCACGACACCCTCTAGTTGGGTGGACTGGTCCTGACCGGATTGCGTGGACTCGGGGTTGGACTGATCGTTCTGCGTGTCCTTGCTCTGCGCATCCTGATTCGCGTTCTGCGCGGATGGCTCAGCTGGCGCCTGCGTGGTTGCCGCGACGGCGTTTGCCGTGGGTGCCGAGGCAGCAGCGTGCCGTGCATGTGCGATGGCGGGTCCTGCCGCGAAGGCGGTCAGGGTGGCCGCGAGCGCCAGGTACAACGGAGTCCTGGCGTGCTTGCGTGTCGTGTCTTTCATTTGAACCCCTCCGGTAAGATCGAATCAGACATCGCCTGGCATGATTTAAAACGATCTAAATTTGTCTTCCCACGTGTGGCGCCACGCGTTGGCGACGGACCGATCACGTGCTCCGATTTACCCCCGTGGTTCCGACCCTACCACCATTTAGATCGATCCATCAACAGGTTTTTGACAGCGCGGGGAATGGGGGTTTCACGGGCTTGACTGCATCGTGATGGACAAATCGGGTGGCGGAAACGACGGTGGCGCCTTGGCGGGATCGTTGCCCCAGTGGTGGTTGGCGGTCTTGCCCAGCGTGTATTCAAGATGTCCCCCATGTCGAGCAAACGACGCAGGCAGCCAGGGCCTGGACCACGACTGGCCGTCGACCTGCAGTGACTGCACGTAGGGCGTATGTGCTCCGGCATGGGGGGCATCGATGACGACATCGCCACTGGGGCGATGTACTTCGATATGCGCAAACAGCGGGCTGCCCAGCACGAGCTCGGCGCGGCCGGGAATTTCCGGGTACATGCCCAGTGCCGCCCATACATACCAAGACGACATCTCGCCCAGGTCATCATTGCCGGGAATGCCGTCGGGCGCGTTTTTCCACAGCGTGTTGACCACGATGCGCACGGCTTTCTGGGTTTTCCATGGCTGACCGGTGTAGTCGTACAGCCAGGGTGTTGCTACCGAGGGCTCGTTGTTCAATTCGGCATGCAGGGGACCGGCATCGGTCAGTGCCCAGCTGCCGTCCGGTTTGTGAAAGAACGTAT
Organism: Oleiagrimonas sp.; assembly: GCA_035690885.1. Taxonomy (GTDB): domain Bacteria; phylum Pseudomonadota; class Gammaproteobacteria; order Xanthomonadales; family Rhodanobacteraceae; genus Oleiagrimonas. The sequence continues at coordinate 19,886 of DASSKC010000040.1, forward strand.
CCAGTCGCGCGGTGGCCTTGTCCAGGCCGCCCAGTTCGGCAAACAGACCATGCACGTCGAACGGCACCATCCACAGGTATTGGGCGGCGCTGCCTTCGACGAAACCCTTGTGCGTGGATGGCTTGAAGGACGGCCAGCTGCCATCGGCGTTGCGGTTCTGGATGTATCCGCCATGCTCAGTGGCGTCGGGGTTGAACAAGTTGCGCCAGTAACCGGCGCGGGTCAGGAACAGCTTGTGGCCGGCTTTGTCACCGACATGCTGCGCCAATTGCGAGAGCGCGAAATCGGCCGTGGCATCTTCCAGCGTTTCGCCGGCGCCGCCCCAGGCGTGCGACTTGGCAGCGATGTAATGCAGCTTCATCCACTGGTCCAGCGACGGCCGTTGGCCGACGCATTCGACGTTGCAGCCGGCGTCGCTCAGGTCGTCAGCGGTGACGTGGGTGGCCGCGCGTTTCAGCGACGCGTAGGCGCCGGCGATGTCGAAATCGGTGCCGCCGAAGGCGACGATGTCGGCCACGGCCGGTGCCGAGGGGTCGCCGGCCATCACGTGGGTGCCGCCGGAATTGTGCGTCCAGCGATCCCACTTGCCGTGATTCTGTTTGGCCTGGTTGTACAGCGATTGCGCGATGTCGCTGCCGACCTGCGGCATCAGCCAGGTCACCAGTTGCAGTTGTGATCGGTAGATGTCCCAGCCGGAAAAGTTGGCGTACTGGGCTTTTTGCGAGCCGTGAACGTGATGGGTTTTCTGGTCGAAGCCGCGGTATTGACCGTTGACGTCGCTGTACACGTTCGGATGCAGCATGGCGTGGTACAGCGCGGTGTAAAAGGTCACGCGTTCATCGTGCGTGCCGCCGGCGATGGCGATGTGGCCGAGTGCCTTGTTCCAGGCTTTGCGCGCGCGCATGCGCACCTCGCGCAGCGTGGTACCCGCGGGGATTTCGGCCGTCAGGTTGGCGCGCGCGTTGGCCAGGCTGACGTAGGAAATGCCCACGCGCACGTGCACGTTGCTGCCATCGGCAAAGCGGACCCAGGCGCCCGATCCCTTGCCCGCGGGTGGCCAGCCTTTCTTGCCGTAGGTGGTGCCGCCGTGCGCCACGGTGTTGCCGGGATGCACGGATTTGTCGTGCCAGGTACCAGTGGCAGTGAACGGTTGGTCGAAGTGCGCCACGAAGTACAGCGTGTAATAGCTTTTCTGGTCGGCCTTGGACAGATAACCGCAAAAATTGCCGCTGGTGACCGAACCGGTGACGGTATGCGCGGCCTTGTCGACCTTGACCGTCGCGGCACCGCTGCCGACTTCCGAATCGGAGGTGCGGATCAGCAGGTTGGCGGGCTTGCCGGCGGGGAAGTCGAAATCGGCCATGCCGCTGCGCATGGCGGCGGTCAGCTTGACGTTGACGCTGTTGGCCAGGCGCACCTGATAAAAACCGGCTTGCGCGGTTTCATCGACGTGATTGAAATCGCTCGCGTAGCGGCTGTCGTCGGTGTCGGCCGAGGGCGAGGTCGTGACCGGCACGGTGATCGGCATGAATGGCACATCGCCACTCGCGCCCGCGCAACCGGTGCCGGACAAATGGGTCAGGCTGAAGCCGCGGATACGTGTGGCGTCGTACTGGTAACCACCGGGTGCGGCCGTGCGGGTGTGCTTGCCGGTGGTGTTTTCCGGGCTCCACGCCAGCATGCCGAATGGCAGCACGGCACCCGGGAAAGTGTTGCCACCGTTGCGACTGCCGATCAGCGGGTTGACCAGCGTCGCCGCTGACGAAGCGCGTGGCGGGATCGCCATCGCGTTGCCGCAAAAGAATATGGCGACGAGCAACGCGCCACCGACGTACGCGAAACGCTTTGAGAATCGGTCATTCATGATGTGCCTCGCATGCAAACAATTTGTCTCCACGAGCGCATCACGTGCGCGACCCTTTCAGCCCGTAGAAAATGATGTAGGCGTAGCAAAACAACGGCAGCACGAAGGCGTGGTGCACCCCGATGTGATCGGCGATATAGCCTTGCGCCAGCGGAATCAGCGCGCCGCCGACAATGGCCATCACCAGCAAACTGGAGACTTTGCCGGTGAGTGCGCCGAACTTCTCGATGCCCAGGGTGAAAATGTTGGGAAACATGATCGAGTTGAACAGGCCAACCAGCGTGATCGTCCACACTGCCGTCATGCCGTGGGTCGTCATGGTGGCAACCACCAGCAGCCCCGCGATGACGGCAAAGGTGACCAGCAACTTGCGCGCGTCAATGCGTTTGAGCAGCAGCCAGCCGATGAAGCGCCCGACCATGGCGCCGCCCCAGTAGATCGACACGTAAGTTGCCGCATCGCTGTAGGACATGTCGCCGATGCCGGGCAGGGCGATGTAATTGATCATGAAGCTGCCGATGGAGACTTCCGCGCCCACGTACACGAAGATCGCCGCCATGCCGAACCAGACACGCCTATGCTTCAGGGCGTCTGCATACCGGTAGTGGCTGTTGCCTGTCGATGCGTTTTCATCGGGATCACCGACTTCGGGCAAGCGGAACAGCCACACGATGATTGCCAACGCGAACAGCACCAGTGCTATGCCCAGATACGGTCCCTGCACCAGATGCGCCTGCTGGACCCGGTAGGCCAGTTGTTGCGCGGCCGGCAGCTGCGCCAGTTCGGCTGCGCCCAGTACGCCGGCGGAAAGAATAAGCAATCCGCCCAGCTTGGGCGCGATGGTGGTGCCCAGCGAGTTCAGTGCTTGCGCCAGGTTGAGACGGCTGGATGCTAGTCGCTCCGATCCCAGCAGGCTGACATAGGGATTGGCCGCCACCTGCAACAGTGTGATGCCGCTGGCCAGCACGAAAAACGCGGCCAGGAACAGCGGGTAATACACCAGTTGCGCGGCTGGCAAAAACATCAACGCGCCAATGCCGGTCACCACCAGCCCGGTGATGATGCTGCGCCGGTAGCCCAACCACGACAGCACCTTGCCCGAGGGCAACGACATGATGAAATAGGCACCGAAAAACACGAACTGCACCAGCATCGCCTCGGTGTAGTTGAGCGTGAACGTCGATTTGAGATGCGGAATCAACACGTCGTTGAACGCCGTGATGAAACCCCACATGAAAAAGATCGCGGTGATGACGTTCAGCGCGGTGCGTTGGCTGGCGGTGCGTGTAGTCATGCGGGCTCCCGGCAATCAGGTGACGGCGGACGGACAAGTGCTTGGGCGCACGATCGGGCGGGCGACGGTAACGGTGCGGATGCCCATGCGAGAGGGACTGCATGCGCTCGGGAATGCGTTGATCCAAGTGGCGTCCGCGTGCGGGGCCGTGCACACACATGCTAGCTTTGTATCACAGTTTTGGAACGATCCAAGAGGCCGTACCCATGTCCGTTGCGCGCTTTTCCCCTTCGTCCCGGATTTTTTCGGTGTTGCTGTCGGTGGTGTTCGCGCTGGCTGCGCCGGGCCCGGCTGGTGCCGCCGACAAGACGCCGTGGGCCACCGCCAACCCGATGATCGGCACGGCCGGCAACGGCCACACGTTTCCCGGCGCCACGGTTCCGTTCGGCATGATCCAGCTCAGCCCGGACACGGCCATGCCCAATTTTCACAAGGGCTACGACTGGGCCGCCGGCTACCGCTACAGCGACCACAGCATCATGGGCTTTTCCGAAACCCACTTTTCCGGCAGCGGTCACTCGGACCTGGGCGATGTGCTGCTGATGCCCGGCACCGGCAAGGTGCAATGGGACCCGGGTGACCCGGACCAGCCAGGCAGTGGCTATCGTTCGCATTTCAGCCACAAGACCGAAGTCGCGCATCCGGGTTATTACGCGGTCACGCTCGACACCAGCGGCGTGCGTGCGGAGCTGACCGCCGGCAAGCGTGTCGGCTGGCATCGTTACACCTTCCCCAGGGGCAAGACCGCACACGTGCTGCTGGATCTGCGCCCCAGCATCTACGACTACAAGGGCAAAGTGTCATGGGCGCGCCTGCGCGTGCGCGCCGACGGCACCGTCACCGGCTATCGCGAGACGCGCGGCTGGGCGCCGGGACGGCAGCTGTATTTCGCCATCCGTTTTTCGCAGCCGATGACCAGGCACCAGCTGCGCAATCGTGAAAAGGACATCACCTACAACGGCTTCCCGGGCCCGCACCGCAATCCCGACGGCGTCGACGCCATCTCGGGACGGCAACTGGAAGGCGTGTTCGAGTTCGGCAAGTTGAAGAAACCGCTGGTGATCAAGGTCGCCATCTCCACGGTCAGCGCCGCCAACGCCATCGCCAACCTTGATGTCGACGGCAAGGGTTGGGATTTCGACGCCCGTCGCACTCAGGCGCAACAGGCCTGGAAAAAGGCCTTGTCGACGATCGACATCACCGCGTCGCCCGCCGTGCGCACCAATTTCTACACCGCGATGTACCACGCCATGATCGCGCCCAATCTGGCGATGGACGTCAACGGCGAGTACCGCGGCCCCGATCACGGCGTGCACAAGGCGGACGGTTTCGCGTTTTACTCGACCTGGTCGCTGTGGGACGTCTATCGCGCGCAGCAACCGCTGATGGCGTTCATCCAACCGCCGCAGCGCGTCAATGATTTTGTCAATTCATTGCTGGCCGCGCAGACATACAGCCCGTTCGGCATTCTGCCGATCTGGGCCTATCAGGGGCTGGAGACGTGGTGCATGATCGGTTATCACGCCGTGCCGATCATCGCCGATGCGTACATGAAGGGCTTTCGCGGCTTCGATGCCGACGCGGCACTCGAGGCGATGGTCGCCAGCGCCACCTACGGCCCCTATGACGGCCTGAAGTACTACATGAAACTCGGCTACGTGCCCATCGACAAGGAGCCGGAAGCCGCCTCCAAGACCGTCGAATACGCGTTCGACGACTGGACCATCGCGCGGATGGCCAAGGCCATGGGGCGCGAAGATATCGCCAAACGCTTCAGCAAGCGCGCCGGTTACTGGCACAACGTGTACGACCCGAAAACCGATTTCATCCGCGCGCGCAAGTCCGATGGCGATTTCCGCACGCCGTTCGATCCGGCGGCGGTCGGGTACGGCAGTGACTACACCGAAGGCAATGCCTGGGAATACACCTGGTACGAGCCGCAGGATATCGCCGGCTTGATCAAGGCAATGGGCGGCACCGACAAGTTCATCGACAAACTCGACAAGGTCTTCGACACCCAGGTCGATCCGAAGGAGTTTGCCCATGTCGAGGACATCTCCGGTCTGATCGGCTACTACGCACAGGGCAACGAACCCAGCCAGCACATCGCCTACCTGTACGACTACGCCGGTGCGCCATGGAAGACCCAGGAGAGGCTGACCGAGATCATGACCACCCAGTACAAGCCGACGGTGGATGGCTTGCCCGGCAACGACGACCTGGGCCAGATGTCGGCCTGGTACATCTTTACCGCGCTGGGTTTTTATCCCGTGGCGCCGGCCAGCAACCAGTACGTGATCGGGCGGCCGTTCGTGCGCTGCGCGGTGATGCATCTGCCCAACGGCAAGACCTTCACCATCATCGCCGAGCATCTGGACAAGGCGCACCCGTACATCGGCAACGTCACGCTCAACGGCAAGCCGTTCAATCGGACCTGGATCGGTTATCACCAGATCATGGCCGGCGGCACGCTGCGCTTCGTGATGCAGGCCAACCCCAATCGCCATTGGGCCACTGACGTGTCGGCGCGACCCTATGCCATGAGCGCGTACCCCGATCCATGATCGGCCCGTATGCCCGCGTGCATGACGACGGGCTTTTGCTGGTTAGGCGCCTTTCTCGCAATTGACCATCCACGGAATGCCAAAGCGATCAGTGAGCATACCGAAGCGCTCGGAAAAAAACGTCTTGTCCAGCGGCATGTCCGTCGTACCGCCTTCGGACAGTGCATGGAACACGCGCTCGGCCTCGGCCGCGCTGGTGACATTCAGTGACACGCGGAAGCTGCGCGGTTTTTCGTACGGCACCGGGTTCGGGCCGCAGTTCCAGTCGCTGGCCATCAGCAAATCGTCACCGATGGCAATGCATGCGTGCATGATCTGGTCACGCCCTTCGGGTGGCGCCTGGTCGCCAACCGGCGTGTCGGAGGCGGTCAGCATGGCCTTGATCTCCACGTTCAGGCACTTGGCGTAGAACTCGAAAGCCTGACGACAGTTGCCGTCGAAAAAAAGATAGGGATTGATGTTCATGCGTCTCTCCGCGCGTGTGTATTCAGCTGTACGACGAACGACGTCGGCTGAAATCGACAAACGGGAAGTACCAACCCGACGTCGTGCCCGAGCCGCACGAGGCCGTGTGAAAATTGGCGAAACGGCGCCGAACGTCAGCATCTTGATCACCGCGCATTACCGAACAATCCACCCGCATGCGCTCATGGAGGATTATTGGCGGGCAGTGCTTGCCCTGCGATGCGATGTCGTCCACGTTTTCACGCGGACTCGTGTGCGTTCCTGCAGCTGGAGATCAGGTTGGCTTGCGACGCAATGCGTAGACGACCGTGTGCAGCGAGGTGACGCCATCGGCACTGAACTTCGGCTGTGAAGCGAGGATGTCGCGCCGTTCCAGTTGCTCGATGTCGCAGTACTCATCGAGCAGGGCATGCACCTCGTGCGTGTCGACCGAAAACGGCGGGCCGTTCATTTCCGTCTGCGGGTAATCGAGCGTGATCATCAATCCGCGGCAATCGGCGGGCAGCCGTGCGTAGACCTGTTGCGCGTAGCGCTGGCGCATGGCCGGGGGCAGGGCGATCACCGCTGCGCGGTCGTAGATGGCGTTGCAGGCGGCAAGCGTGGCATCATCCAGGGCGAACACGTCGCCCTGGATGATCTCGATGCGGTCAGTGACGTAGTGACGCCCCATGGGGGTGTCATGGGTCTGCGCGTCAAGCTGGTTGTCGGTCAGAAACTGCTCGACGGCCAGCGGCGAGAGCTCCACGCCGAGTACGCGATGCCCTTGCGCCGCCAGCCAGACCATGTCCAGCGACTTGCCGGCCAGCGGTACCAGCACGCGGCTGTCTGCCGGCACTCCAAGCGCCGGCCAGTGTTTGTCCAGCAACGGCATCGGTGCATCGCGATGAAAGCCGGTGCGACCCTCACGCCACCGCGTCAACCAGAAATCGGCGTCCATCTACATCACCTCGAACACACCGGCCGCGCCCATGCCGGTGCCGATGCACATGGTGACCATGCCGTACTTCTGCTTCTTCTGGCGCATGCCGTGGACCATGGTGGCGATGCGGATGGCGCCAGTGGCACCCAGCGGGTGGCCCAGGGCAATCGCACCGCCGTGCGGATTGACCTTTTCCGGGTCCAGACCGAGTTCGTTGATGACGGCCAGTGATTGCGCGGCGAACGCCTCGTTGAGTTCGATCCACTGCATGTCGTCCTGCTTCATGTCGGTCGCGGCCAGTGCCTTGGGGATCGCTTCCTTGGGGCCGATGCCCATCACTTCCGGCGGCACGCCGGCGACGGAAAAACCGACGAAACGTGCCAGCGGGGTCAGGCCGTAATCCTTGATTGCCTGTTCGCTGGCCAGCAGCACGGCACCGGCGCCGTCGGACATCTGCGAGGAATTGCCGGCGGTGACGCTGCCGTCACGCTTGAACACGGTGCGCAGCTTGCCCAGCACTTCGGCGGTCGATCCCTCGCGCGGACCCTCGTCGGCACTGATGACGCGCTGGTCTTCGCGCACGCTGCGGTTGGCCACGTCGGGATAGCGGTCATCGAGCGTGAACGGCGTGATTTCGTCATCGAAGCCACCGGCGGCTTGGGTGGCCAGTGCGCGGCGATGGCTTTCGGCGGCGAAGGCATCTTGTGCCTCGCGGCTGATTTTCCAGCGCGTGGCGACGTTTTCGGCGGTGATGCCCATGCCGTAGGCAATGCCGATGTTTTCGTCGTTGAAGATCGACGGATTCATCTGCACCTTGTGGCCCATCATCGGCACCATGCTCATCGACTCGGTACCACCGGCCAGCATCAGATCGGCTTCGCCGAGGCGAATGCGGTCGGCGGCCATGGCCACGGCCTGCAGGCCGGACGAGCAGAAACGGTTGACGGTGACGCCGGGCACGGTGTCGGGCAGACCGGCCAGCAGCAGACCGATGCGCGCCACATTCATGCCTTGCTCGGCCTCGGGCATCGCGCAACCGATGATGACATCGCTGATGCGCGCCGGCTCGACGGCCGGGCATTGGCTCATTGCGGCGTTGATGACGTGCGCGAGCATGTCGTCGGGGCGGGTGTGACGAAACACGCCGCGCGGCGCCTTGCCGACGGGTGTGCGTACGGTGGAGACGATGTAGGCATCTTGGATTTGTTTGGACATGGAAGTGCCTCTTTTTTGTCATTCCAGCATGGCCGGAATCTTCAATTCGTCATTCCGGCGAAGGCCGGAATCCAGTGTCTTTTTGCGCAAGGTCAGACGTGGATCCCGGGTCGACGCACATCCATGTGCTGTCCGGGATGAGCACGTCCTGTGCTCAATTGCGCAACGGTTTTCCGGTCTTCATCGTGTGCGCGATGCGTTCCTGGGTCCTGGGCATCTGCGCCAGTTGCACGAAGTGCTTGCGCTCCAGTTCCAGCAACCAATCCTCATCGACTTCGCTGCCGCGTTCGATCTGGCCACCGCACAAGGTGTCGGCGATGCGGCTGGCGATTTCCATGTCGTGCTCGGACACGAAATGGCCGGCCAGCATGTTGACCAGTTGCGCCTTGAACGTGGCGGTACCGACATCGCCGGCGACCTTGATGTGGCGCGCCGGCAACGGCGGGCGATAGCCGGAGTCGGCCAGGGCACGGGCCTGCGTCTTGGCGACGTAAAGCAATTCGTGGGCGTTGAACACCACCACATCGGACGGGCGCAGCAGCCCCAGGACCTTGGCATCGAGCGCCGAGGCGCTGACCTTGGCCATGGCAATGGTTTCGAAAGGCTGCTTGACGTTCTCGAATGCATCGCCAACAGGTGATTGCGAGGCACGCAAGGCCATTTCCTTCAAGCCGCCACCGGCCGGCAACAGGCCGACGCCGGCCTCGACCAGGCCGATGTACGACTCCAGTGCGGCGACGGTGCGCGCCGAGTGGATCTGGAATTCGCATCCGCCACCCAGGCACAGTCCGCGCACGGCGGCCACGACTGGCACCTGTGCGTATTTGATGCGCATGCTGGTGGCCTGGAAGTTGGCCACCATGGCTTCGAAGGCGGCCAGCTCGCCGGCCTGAAGCAAGCCCAGTGCGCCCTTGAGGTCGGCACCGGCCGAGAACGGCTCGCTGTCCTGCCAGATCACCATGGCGTCGAGCTTGTCTTCGGCAATGCCGATGGCGTACTGGATGCCGTCCAGCACCTTGTCGTTGACCGTGTGCATCTTGGTCTTGAACGAGACAATGCCGATATTGTCCTCGCCCGATGTCCACAGGCGCACACCTTCGTTTTCCCAAAGCGTGGTGCCGGTGTCGGGCTTGTCGCCAAGCAGCGGGTCGGGGAACAGCTGGCGTTGGTAAACCGGGTGATTGGAGCGCGGCATGTCCTGGTCACGGTCCGGCGAATACGAACCGTCGGCGTGATGCACGCCCTTGCGACCGTCGGTGACCCAATCGGGCAACGGCGCGTCGCTCATGGCTTTGCCGGCGGCGATGTCGTCGGCGATCCAGCCGGCAACCTGTTGCCAGTGCGCGGCTTGCCAGGTTTCGAACGGACCGAGTTTCCAGCCGTAGCCCCAGCGGATGGCAAAGTCGACATCGCGTGCGGTTTCGGCGATGTCTTTCAGGTGGTAGGCGCTGTAGTGGAACAAGTCGCGGAAAGTCGACCACAGGAACTGTGCCTGGGGGTCACCCGACTCGCGCAATTTGGCGAATTTTTCCGCGGGGTCCTTGATGGCGAGAATGGCCGCCACGTCATCGGAAGCTTTCTGTGCGGACGGGCGGTAATCCTGCTTGGCCAGGTCCAGCACTTCGATGGTCTTGCCGTTCTTGCGGTAGAAACCGGCGCCGCTTTTCTGCCCCAGCGCACCCTTGTCGATCAGCGCGGCCAGCCATTCGGGCGGCTTGAAATACTTGTGCCATGGATCGTCCGGCAAGGTGTCGGCCATGGTCTTTATGACATGCGCCATGGTGTCCAGACCGACCACGTCGGCGGTGCGGTAGGTGGCGCTCTTGGGACGACCGATGGCCGGACCGGTGAGGGCGTCAGCCTCGTCGAAACCCAGCTTGAACGCTTCGGTGTGATGCATGGTCGCGAGGATCGAGAACACGCCGATACGGTTGCCGATGAAGTTCGGCGTGTCACGCGCGAACACCACGCCCTTGCCCAGCGCCGTTGTGAGGAAAGCCTCCAGACCGTGCAGCACGTTGTCGTCGGTGCTCTTGGCCGGAATCACTTCGACCAGGTGCATGTAGCGCGGCGGATTGAAAAAGTGCACGCCGCAGAATCGGTGGCGCAGGTTTTCCGGCAACGCCTCGGCCAGCGTGTTGATCGAAAGGCCCGAGGTGTTGGAGGCGATGACCGCATGCTCGGGCAGGTGCGACGCCACCTTGCCGTACAGGTCCAGCTTCCAGTCCATGCGTTCGGCAATGGCTTCCACCACCAGATCACAGTCCTTCAGCTCGGCCATGTGCTGGTCGTAATCGGCCGGAAGGATGGACGCGGCCAACGATTTGGTGCCCAGCGGCGCGGGCTTGAGTTTGCCCAGGCGCTTGATGGCCTTGGCCGCAATCGCATTCTTCGGCCCGTCCTTGGCCGGCAAGTCGAACAGGACGGTTTCGATACCGGCGTTGGTCAGGTGCGCGGCGATCTGCGCGCCCATGACGCCGGCGCCAAGTACCGCGGCCTTGCGGATGTGAAGAGGGGGTGTCATGCAAACCTCCGTCGAAGCGGGATGGGTTGGAAAGGTGAGGTGAGTGGCAAGCGGTTCGTCGTCATGCCGAACGCAGTCCGGCAGCAGCGAAATGCAACAGATGCTGTGTAGCTTGTTCAAGGTGCTGCGCTTCGCTGATGTCAGGCCGGCGCTGGATGATGCCGAAATTGGCCATGGCATAAGTCAGTGCGCCGGTGACGATGTCCAGACGCCAGTACAGCTCGGCTTTGTCCAGGGTCGGCAGGCGCGCGGCGAAAGCCTGCGCGAACTGCTTGAGCACGTTGCCGTAATGTTCTGACAGGAACTGGCGCAGTTGGTTGTCATGCTCGGCATAGGCGCGGGCCAGTACGCGGATGAAAGCGCCGCCACCGTGTTGTTCACGCGACAGCTCGAGCGCCGGGCGGATATACGCTTCGAGCACGTCTTCGAGCGTGGCGTCGTCATGCAGCGCCGCCAAGGCATCCAGCCGTTGGCTGTTGAGTGTGTCCAGGCGGCGCCGGAACACTTCCTCGATCAACTTGTCCTTGGAGCCGTAGTGGTAGTTGACCGCCGCCAGGTTGACCTCGGCCTTCGATGTCACCTGGCGCAGCGACGCCCCGGCGAAGCCGCGCTGAGCAAACAGCTCCTCGGCGGCGTCCAGGATGCGCTCCTTGGTGGACGGGGACGGTGTGGTGGCGCGCCGGGAGTCGGCCATGGCGACAAGACATGTGTCAAACGATCGTTTGAGCATAGGCGGCGTCAGGTGGCGGGTCAATCCTGAACGAACGCAACACTTGCGATTTGGCTAGAATCTGTCACTATTTTGTGAGCTAAACCCGTCATTCGACGCGGATTTGGCGTAATGTTGGACTGTATCAGGGGGAGCAGGTCGACATGTGACCTGGTAGCGCCGGATGCGCAAATGGCTTGCGTTCAGGGGCGAGCATCGGCGGCGCGAAGGGCGCGCTTGCTTGTGAACGTTCCCGATCGGTCTTCCGATCGTTCCCGCAAGGGGCGTGACGACAACCGGCTGCCGGCCACGTGACAGCTTGTTTTCCCTGTTAACTAATTGATTGACCGGAGCTAATCCATGGCGCTGGAGCGCACTCTTTCCATTGTCAAACCCGATGCCGTCGCCAAGAACGTCATTGGTGAAATCTACACACGTTTCGAGAAGGCCGGCCTCAAGGTCGTCGCCGCCAAGATGAAACACCTGAGCAAGGCCGAAGCCGAAGGCTTTTATGCCGTGCATCGTGAGCGTCCGTTCTTCGGCGCGCTGGTCGAGTTCATGAGCTCGGGCCCGGTCATGATCCAGGCGTTGGAAGGCGAGAACGCGATCGCCAAAAACCGTGAGCTGATGGGCGCAACCAACCCCGCGGAAGCCGCGCCGGGAACCATCCGCGCCGATTTCGCTCAATCCATCGACGCCAACGCGGTGCACGGTTCGGATGCACCGGAAACCGCGAAAACCGAAATCGCCTACTTCTTCAATGATTCGGAGATCTGCCCGCGCTGAAGCGCTGGAGTGACATGTCGTGACCGAGGCCGCCACCAAGACCAATCTGCTCAACCTGGATCGCCAGGGCTTGCGGGACTTTTTCGTCGATCTGGGCGAAAAGCCGTATCGTGCCGATCAGGTGATGAAATGGATGTATCACCGCCTCGAGAGCGACTTCGAGGCCATGACCGATCTCGGCAAGACCTTGCGTGGCAAGCTTGCCGAGGTCTGTTACGTGGGCCCGCCGTCGACCGTGTACGAGAATGCCTCGACCGACGGCACCCACAAGTGGCTGCTGGGCATGAACGGCGGCAACGCCATTGAAACGGTCTACATCCCCGAGCCCACGCGCGGCACGCTTTGCGTGTCCTCGCAGGTCGGGTGTGCGCTCAATTGTCGTTTCTGCTCCACCGGCGCACAGGGCTTCAACCGCAATCTGACCACGGCCGAGATCATCGGTCAGGTATGGGTGGCGGCCAAGCACCTCGGCAACGTGACGCATCAGAATCGCCGCATCACCAACGTGGTGATGATGGGCATGGGTGAGCCGCTGGCCAATTTCGATCCCGTGGTCGCGGCGATGAACCTGATGCGCGACGATCTCGGATTCGGCCTGGCCAGCAAGCGGGTGACCTTGTCCACGGCCGGCCTGGTGCCGCAGATCGACAAGCTTTCGGAAGTGGCCGATGTCTCGTTGGCCGTGTCCCTGCATGCGCCCAATGACGATTTGCGCACACAGATCGTGCCGCTCAACAAGCGTTACCCCATCGACGAACTGCTGGGCGCCTGCCAGCGTTACGTGGCTTCGCGTCCTCGCGCCATGATCACGTTCGAGTACACGCTCATGAAGGGCATCAACGATCATCCCGAGCACGCCCGGCAACTGGTTCGTCTGATGCGCTCGGTGCCTTCGAAGGTCAACCTGATACCGTTCAACCCCTTTCCGGGCACGGCGTACGAGCGTTCCACGCCGGAAGCCATCGCGACGTTTCAGCGCATCCTCAATCAGGCCGGGTTGGTAGCGCCGGTGCGACGCACGCGCGGCGACGACATCGACGCGGCCTGCGGGCAACTGAAGGGGCGTGTCCTTGATCGCACACGGCGCAGCGCGCAGTTGCGCAAGCATCCACAGGAGACCAGCCATGCTGCGGCCTAGCCACTCCGTGTTGATCGTGTTGCTGGCTAGCCTGCTGGCTCTGGGCGGATGTGCGACGACCACCGGCCCCGACGGCATGCATCGCGCCGACACGCCGGATGGGCGCAAGAATGCAGCGCGCATCCATACCGAGCTGGGGCAGGCGTATTTCAAGCAGGGCAATCTGAAAGCGGCGCTGGGCAAATTGCAGACGGCGTTGCAGTTCGACCCCGACTACATGCCGGCGCATACCGTGTTGGGAACGCTCTATGCACGCCTGGGCAACATGGCCAAGGCCGAGCAGCATTATCGGCGCGCGGTCGAGCTGAAACCCGAGAGCGGCGCGGCGAACAACAATTTCGGTACCTTCCTGTGCCACGAGGACAAGGTGCGCGAAGGCCTGCCGTACATCAAGAAGGCGCTGGCCGATCCGTTTTACAAGACACCGGCCGTGGCGTGGACCAACGCCGGCATGTGTCAGATGCGCATCCAAAATTTCAAGCAGGCGGAAACGAACTTCAAGAAGGCGTTGGGTTTCAATTCCAGGTATCCCGATGCGCTGTACCAGATGGCGCGTGCCCTTTACCTTCAGGGTGACGCGTTCCATGCCAGCGCGTTCATCCAGCGCCGTCGCGCCTTGGGTCATCCCGATGCGGCGACACTCAAACTGGGATACGACATTGCCAATCGACTGGGCAACGCGGAGGGGGCCCAGGATTACGCACGCCAATTGCGCGCCAAGTTCCCGGATTCGGATCAGGCGCAGGCACTCAATACACATACAAGTCCATGACACACTCGAAGTCTTCCGCTGCGGCGGGCAAAGACCAAAACGACATCAATGCGACCGCGTCCGATGCGGATGTGCAACGTGATCAACAGGGCGGGGCCGCCGACATTCCAATGAGTGTCGCACTGGGCCGACAATTGCGGGCTGCCCGCGAGGCTCGACAACTCGACATCGATGAGTGCGGGCACGCGTTGCGCTTGCCGACACGCATTTTGCGCAAGCTCGAAGCCGGCGATTACACCGGCATTTCCGAGCGCGTGTACCTGCGCAATTACCTGCAATCGTATGGCTCGTGCGTGGGCATGACCGACAACACATTGCAGGAGGCAATCGCCGAACTTGCACCGACGGTGAAGGCCCCGGAGCTGGTGTCCACCGGGGGTGTTTCGCGCTCGCACTATCTTTGGCAGCGCTACACCACGGCGGCGACCTATGTCGTGTTGACGGCGGTCATCGTGGTGCCCCTGGTGTGGTTGGGCTTCAACGGTGGCCTGGATCGCGAGTTGCCGCACATGGAACCGCTCAATGCCACGCCGGTTGCCAGCCAGGCGGTGTCGACAAGCAATGCCACGGCCGCGCGTACTCCATCGGGTGTCGAGGATGCGGCAGCTGCGCGGCGGTCTGCCGAGAAACCCCTGATGGCTTCACTGGCCCCGTTCTCCGCCTTGGACAGCATCAACGACGAGGTGTCCAGGGCACCGATCGCGCCCCCCGTCGTCGACAGCGCCAGTGCTTCAGCCGGCCATACGCTGAGCATCACGCTGTCCAAGCCGAGCTGGGTGGAAGTCACCACGGCCGATGGCGAGCGTCTGCAATACAGCCTGTTGCCCGCTGGCACGCACAAGGTCTATCACAGTACGCAGGCCTTGCATGTCAGCATTGGCGACACGACCGGTGCCACGGTGCAGCTGGACGGCAAGCCGGTGCGGCTCGATGCCTACCGGCACGACAACGTCGCGCACTTCCGCATTGCTCTCAAGGACGGTCACGCGATCCCCCAATCGATGTAGCTGGAGCGGGCTCCGGCATGCGCGGCCGTCGCCTTGGCTGCGCGCGTCGGGTATGCTTGCACGACTCGCCTGCGTGGTGGCACGCCACGCAGCTTTTTTCGTGCCGCGGCGCATGCCGGCTGACCGCGGCAATGTTGATCTTCACACGGTAACCAAGGCATGGCATACGACGATTTCGAACAGGGCGAACGCATCAAGGAATGGTTGCGCCACAACGGTGTGGCGGTGGTCGTCGGCATCGTGATCGGGCTGGCACTGATCTTCGGCTACCGGCAGTGGAACCAGCACAAGGCCGACGAGAGCGCCGCGGCAGCCAACCAGTACCGGTTGATTGTCAACGCATATGCCAACGACAAGGCCAAGCAGGCCGGCACGTTGACCGACAGCCTGATGAAGAATCACGCTCAAAGCAGCTACGCGGTATTTGCCGCCACATTGCGTGCCAAGCACTATCTTGGCGTCGACAAGTCCGACAAGGCCATCGCGTCGCTCACCTGGGCCGCCAAGCATGCCGGCGCCGGCCCGCTCAAGGTGTTGTCGCAGATCCGCCTGGCCCGGGCCCAGATCAATGCCGACAAGGCGAGCGACGCACTCGATACACTCAAGGCGATCCCGGCCGATGCATACAATGGATTGGTTGCGGAACTGCGCGGCGATGCGCAGGTCAAACTCAAGCATGACGATGCGGCCATCAAGGCCTACCAGTCCGCCATGGCTGCGTTTGACGAGGGGTCGCCGCAGCAGCGCATCGTGAAGATGAAGATCCAGAATCTGGGGGGCAAGCCGAAGCCGACTGCAAAAGCGGTTTCCCATGCGGCCACGGTCGCGACCCCGTCCAGCAGTGAACTACAGGACGCCTGATGAAACGTATTGCCCTGATCGCCGCAGCCGCCTTGCTGGTTCTGGCCGGCTGTTCCAAGAAGAGCAACATCAAGCCGCCACACGAATTGGTTCAATTCACCCCGACGGCCAGCGTGACGCAAATTTGGGAATCGCAGGTCGGCGGTGGCGCGCTGGACACCGGCGTGCGTCTGCGCCCTGCGTATTCCAACGGCGCGATCTACGCGGCCAGCCCGGACGGCACGGTACAGGCGTTCGACGCCAAGACCGGCGATACGTTGTGGATGCACCATTCCAGTACGCACGGCTGGTTCGGCTGGGGTGACGATGATCGCAAAGACGCCTTCTACGCTGGTGGCCCGGCCGTCGCCAACGGCTTGTTCGTCATCGGTACGCTGGACGGCCACGTCTATGGCCTTGACGCCAAGACCGGCGAGAAGCTTTGGAAGGCGACCGTGTCGGCGGGTGTCATCACCAGTCCGGCGGTCGTCGGTCAACGCGTGATCGTGCGCACCAACGATGGCAAGATCTACTGCCTGGATGCCGCCGATGGCAGCCAGCAATGGGTCTACGATCAAAGCATCGTGCCGCTTTTGAGCCTGCGCGGCAACGGTGCACCGCTGGTGGCCAAGGGCGTGGTGTTCTTCACCAGCGACGATGGCAACCTGGTCGCGCTGCGCCTGGACAACGGCGAGAAGCTCTGGAGCATTCCGTTGTCCACGGGCGAAGGCCGTACCGACATCGAGCGTCTGGACGATGCGGACGGCTCAGTGTTGTTGCGTGGCAATACCTTGTACGCGGCGGCTTATCACGGTCGCATCACCGCCATCAACGGACCGACGGCGCGGCCGATCTGGAAGCGCAAGTTTTCCACCTACGTGTCGATGGCCGTCAGCGGCAACACGCTGGTCGCGGTCGATGACGCGTCCAATGTGTGGGCGTTCGACACCACATCCGGCAGCGACCGCTGGGAGCAGAAGAAGCTCCAATGGCGCTGGCTGAGCGGTCCCGCCATTGTCGGCAATTATGTCGTCGTCGGCGACCTGGAAGGGTACTTGCACTGGATGCAGATCAGCGACGGCAAGTTTGCCGCACGCACCGAATTTTCCGGTGACGCCATCCGTGCGCAACCACTGGTGGTCGGCGATACGGTCTATGTCGAGGACGTCGCTGGTAACATTGGCGCGTATCGCATCCAGGCCAACGCCAATCAGGAGTAGTCCGGCACGACTGTCCGGACAACTCCGAGGAAACTTGAACCGCCATGCTGCCCGTCGTCGCTCTGGTCGGCCGACCCAATGTCGGCAAATCGACCCTGTTCAACATATTGACGCGTACGCGTGACGCCCTGGTCGTCGACCTTCCCGGCGTGACCCGGGATCGTCACTATGGCGTTTGCCACGCGGGCGAAAGGCCATTCGTGGTGGTCGACACCGGCGGTCTGACCGACGACGAAGCGGGGCTGGACGCCTTGACGGCACGCCAGGTGCGGTTGGCCGTCGATGAATCGGATGTCGTGGTGCTGATGGTCGATGCGCGTGACGGCCTGCTGCCGCGCGACAACGACATCCTGGCCGAGCTGCGGCGCAGCGGCAAGCCGGTGCTGCTGGTCGTCAACAAGACCGACGGCCTCGACGAAACGGTGGCCATGGCCGACTTTGCCGCGCTCGGCTTCGCCGATGCACTGCCACTGGCGGCAGCGCACAACCGCGGAACGCTCACCCTGATCGACACGTTGCAGCCACTGTTGCCGGCGGACGAGGATCCGGCAGCGGACGAAGACAATGATCTGGGCATCCGGGTCGCCATCGTGGGCCGACCCAATGCCGGCAAGTCCACCTTGATCAACCGCTTGCTGGGCGAGGATCGTCTGGTGGTCTCGGAGGTCGCGGGAACCACGCGTGATTCCATCCAGGTGCCGCTCGAACGCGACGGTCGCCGTTACACCCTGATCGATACGGCGGGTGTCAGGCGTCGTTCGCGGGTTGAAGAAGCCGTGGAAAAATTCAGCGTCATCAAGACCATGCAGTCCATTGCCGCGGCACAGGTCGTGGTGATCATGGTCGACGCACGCGAGAACCTGGCCGAGCAGGATCTCAACCTGATCGGCCATGTGCTCGAAGAGGGCAGGGCGCTGGTCCTGGCCGTCAACAAGTGGGACGACATGTCCACGTATGATCGCGACCAGTGTCGGCAGGCACTCGATCGCCGCCTGAACTTCGTTGCCTGGGCCAAGCGCGTCACCATCTCCGCGCTGCACGGCTCGGGGTTGCGTGAATTGATGCGCGCGATTGTTCGCGCCCATGATTCGGCCACCCGCGAGATGACCTCGTCGCAGCTGACGCGCACGCTGGAAAAGGCTTACGCCAGTTACCAGCCGCCGCTGGTGCGCGGTCACACGCCGAAGATGCGTTACGCGCATCCGGGCGGACACAACCCGCCGACCATCGTCATTCACGGCACCCGCACCAGATACGTGGCACCGGCCTATCGGCGCTACCTCGAAAACACCTTCCGCAAGGCATATCGCCTGGAAGGCACGCCGGTGCGCATCGAGTTCCGCGACAGCGACAACCCTTATGCCGGGCGCCGCAACGAGCTGACCGACAGCCAGAAGCGCAAGCGTCAACGCATGATCAGCCATACCCGGAAGCGCCGGCGCTGACACCATCAAGCGCTACCATGCACGCATGAACATCGCGACGGACACTGCCACCCTGATTGCCGATCTGCGCCAGCGCATTGACGAAGTGGAGCCGGCCGACGCCTTGGCGCGTCAGGCAAACGGTGCGTTGCTGCTTGACGTGCGCGAGGATGCCGAACGCAACAACAACGGCATGCCGAAGGAGTCATCGGGCCTGTCGCGCGGGTTTCTGGAGTTGCGCATCAACAAGTTGGAACCTGACACCACGCGCGAGATTCTCACGCTGTGTGGCAGCGGCGTGCGTTCGCTGCTGGCTGCCGAAACGCTCCGGCAACTGGGTTACACGCGCGTGGCATCCGTCCGCGGCGGATTTGCGCGCTGGAAGGCTGAGGGGCTGCCTGTCCTGGCCGGCAATGCACTGGATGCCGATGCGGCCGAACGCTACTCGCGCCAACTCAAATTGCCGCAAATCGGCGAAGCGGGGCAGGCCAGGTTGGGCGCGGCAAAAGTCGCCATGGTCGGTGCCGGCGGGCTGGGTGCTCCGGCCGCGTTGTATCTGACTGCCGCCGGCGTGGGCCACCTGACCTTGATCGATGATGATCGCGTGGAGCGCTCCAACCTGCATCGCCAGGTCATCCACGCCGACGCGCGGGTCGGCATGTACAAGACCGAGTCGGCGCAATTGGCGCTCGCTGCGCTCAATCCACGGGTTCATGTCCAGATTCGCAGCGAGCGTTTGAATGCCGGCAATGTCGAGGCGCTTGTCGAAGGCCACGATGTGGTGTTCGACGGTGCCGACAACTTCCCGACCCGCTACCTGCTGTCGGCAGCGAGCCTGCGACTGGACATGCCGATGGTCTATGGCGCCGTGGAACGTTTTACCGGCCAGGTTGGCGTGTTCGATCCGCGCGATCCGGATTCGCCGTGCTATCGCTGCCTGTTCCCCGAGCCTCCGGCAGCCGAGGACGCACCCAATTGCAGTGAGGCCGGCGTACTCGGCGTATTGCCCGGCATCGTCGGCATGCTGCAGGCCGCCGAGACACTCAAACTGCTTCTCGGATTTGGAGAGACGCTCACCGGGCGGTTGTTGACCTTCGATGCGCTGTCGATGCGCTTTCGCGAGCTGAAGTTGCCACGCGATCCCGGCTGCCCCGGTTGTGGCAAGCATGCGCGTTTCACTGGCTACACCGACATCGAGCGGGTTTGCGCGTCACCGTGACTGGCGGTTTTGCGGCGTCGGGGTTTGTGCGAAACCGTACAATCCCGGATAATGGGCGTTTCCCCAAACCCGAAAGCCCATGAGCGCACGCATTCTCGACGGCAAACGCATCTCCGAGCAACTGCTGGAGCGCGTGGGCCGGCGCGTTGCCGAGCGCGAGACCAGGGGGTTTTCGCCGCCCGGCCTGGCGGTGGTGCTGGTCGGGGACGACGCGGCTTCGGCAGTCTATGTGCGCAACAAGCGCCGGGCATGCGCCAAGGCCGGTGTCCGCGCGTTCGACTTCGATCTGCCGGCCAGCACGTCGCAGGCCGAATTGATCGAACTGATCGACAAACTCAATGTGGACCCGGCCATTCATGGCATCCTGGTGCAGTCGCCGCTGCCGGCGCACATGGACGAGGACGCGCTGGTCGACCGCATCGATCCGCGCAAGGACGTCGACGGCTTTCATGCCACCAACATCGGCTTGCTGGCCCTGCGTCGCCTGGGTTTGCGCTCGTGCACGCCCAAAGGCGTGATGACCTTGCTCGGCCACACCGATCGTCCGGTGCGCGGCCGCGACGCGGTCATCGTCGGCGTCTCCAATCACGTGGGCCGGCCGTTGGGGCTGGAGCTGCTGATCGCTGGCGCCACCGTCACCTCCTGCCACAAGTTCACGCATGACCTGGCCGGCCATGTCGGCCGCGCCGACATCGTCATTGCCGCCGCCGGCCACCCGGGCCTGGTCAAGGGCGAATGGATCAAGCCCGGGGCGGTCGTGATCGACGTCGGCATCAATCGGCTTGATGACGGGCGTCTGGTCGGCGATGTCGAGTTTGACGCGGCAGCCGAACGCGCTTCGTGGATCACGCCGGTACCGGGCGGCGTGGGTCCGATGACCGTGGCCACGCTGATCGGCAACACGCTGGAAGCGGCGGAGGGCCGTGAGGCCCGACCCGTGCCCTGATTGGCGGCAACTTCTGGCCGGCATCGGGGTGCACGTACTACAATTGATCAATTTACTTGCGGGACTATCGCCATGCGCATACTTGCAGAGGCACTTACTTACGACGACGTTTACCTTGTCCCTGCCTATTCGCGCGTATTGCCCCATGCGGTCGATACCTCGTCACGGCTGACACGCAAGCTGCGCCTGAACATCCCCATCGTGTCGGCCGCCATGGACACGGTGACCGAAGCGCGCCTGGCCATCACCATGGCCCAGTGCGGCGGACTTGGCGTCATCCACAAGAACATGACGGTCGAGCAGCAGGCCGCCGAAGTGCGCCTGGTCAAGAAGTTCGAGGCCGGCGTCATCCGCAATCCGTTCACCGCCACCCCCGACACGCTGATCAGCGACGTGATGGCGATGACCCGCACGCACAACATCTCCGGCGTACCGGTGGTTGATGGCGAGCAGCTGGTCGGCATCGTCACCAGCCGCGACATGCGCTTCGAGAAAAAGCCGGACGACCCGGTCAAGAACATCATGACGCGCAAGGAACGCCTGGTCACGGTGCGCGAAGGGGCGGGGCACGACGAGATCCTGGACCTGCTCCATCGCAACCGCATCGAAAAGGTGCTGGTGGTCAACGACGACTTCCAGCTGCGCGGCCTGATCACCGTCAAGGACATCCAGAAGGCGCGCGACAATCCGTACGCGGCCAAGGACACCAACGAGCATCTGCTGGTCGGCGCCGCCGTCGGCGTGGCCGGTGATACCGAGGCCCGGGTGGAAGCGTTGGCCGATGCCGGCGTCGATGCATTGGTGGTCGACACCGCACACGGTCATTCGCAAGGTGTGCTCGAGCGCGTCGGCTGGGTCAAGAAGCAATACCCCGACCTGGAAGTGATCGCCGGCAACATCGTCACCGGTGACGCCGCTCTGGCCCTGCGTGATGCGGGCGCCGACGCGGTCAAGGTCGGCGTCGGCCCCGGCTCCATCTGCACCACCCGCGTGGTCGCCGGCGTGGGCGTGCCGCAGATCACCGCCATCGACATGGTGGCCGAGGCCCTCAAGGGCGACATCCCGCTGATCGCCGACGGTGGTATCCGCTATTCGGGCGACATGGCCAAGGCGATTGCTGCTGGCGCCTCCGTGGTCATGCTCGGTTCGATGCTGGCCGGCACCGAGGAATCGCCGGGCGAGGTCGAGCTGTTCCAGGGGCGTTCGTACAAGAGCTATCGCGGCATGGGATCGCTCAGTGCCATGCAGCGTGGTTCCAAGGACCGCTACTTCCAGGACGACACGGACACCGACAAGCTGGTACCCGAAGGCATCGAAGGCCGGGTGCCGTATCGCGGACCGCTGCGCAACATCGTGCACCAGATGATGGGTGGTTTGCGCGCATCCATGGGCTACTGCGGTTGTGGCGACATCGAAACCATGCGCAAGGAGCCGCAGTTCGTGCGCGTGTCCAGCGCCGGCCTGCATGAAGCGCACCCGCACGATATCCAGATCACCAAGGAAGCGCCGAACTACCGGCTCGATTGATTGCAGTACCGGGCATGGCCAACAAGCCAGTTCCCGTCATTCCGGCGAAACCCGACTGCGAAGGCAGGAAGCTGAAGCGAACGTCGGCGGAGCCGGCGGCCCGAAGGACTGGCTGCAGGAGCAGCCAGTTAATCCATCGTCATCTTGCGCGAAAGTCCGAATGGATTCCGGCTTTCGCCGGAATGACGCATTGGGGTTTCATCCCAATCCATGTGAACCGAGCTCCCGCATGTCTGAAGCCATCCATACCGACAAGATCCTCATCCTCGACTTCGGTGCGCAATACACCCAGTTGATCGCCCGCCGCATCCGCGAGCTGGGCGTGTATTGCGAAATCTGGGCCTGGGACCATGATCCGGCACAAATCGCCGAATTCGGCGCCAATGGCATCATCCTGTCCGGCGGCCCCGAGTCCACCACGCGGCAGGATGCGCCGGTGGCGCCGCGCGAAGTGTTCGAATCCGGATTGCCGGTACTCGGCATTTGCTACGGCATGCAGACCATGGCCGCGCAACTGGGCGGACGCACCGCCGCGGCGGAAGCCGACGAGTATGGCCACGCCGAAATTGACGTGGTGTCCGATTGCGCCTTGTTCGACGGGTTGAACGACCATGTCGGCACGAATGCCAAACTGGACGTGTGGATGAGCCATGGCGATCATGTCGAGGAAGCGCCACCCGGATTCACAGTCGCCGCCCGCACCCAGCGTATCCCGGTCGCGGCGATGGCCAACGAGGCCAAGCGCTGGTATGGCGTGCAGTTCCATCCGGAGGTCACGCATACCTTGCAGGGCAGGGCGATCCTGGACCGTTTCGTGGCCGGCATCTGCGGTTGTGACAAGTTGTGGACGGCTGCCAACATCATCGACGATCAGCTGGCACGCATCCGTGACAGCGTCGGCTCCGATCACGTGTTGCTCGGCCTGTCCGGCGGTGTCGATTCGTCGGTGGTCGCCGCGCTGCTGCACAAGGCGATCGGCAAGCAGCTGGTGTGCGTATTCGTTGACACCGGCCTGCTGCGATACAAGGAAGGCGACCAGGTCATGGCCACCATGGCCGAGCACATGGGCGTCAAGGTCATTCGCGTCAACGCCGCCGACCGCTACTTCGCGGCACTTGAGGGTGTCGACGATCCGGAGGCCAAGCGCAAGATCATCGGCGGCCTGTTCGTGGAAATTTTCGACGAAGAGGCTGAAAAGCTGACCAGCGCCGGCGGCAACGTCAAATGGCTGGCCCAGGGCACGATCTATCCCGACGTGATCGAATCGGCCGGCAGCAAGACCGGCAAGGCACACGTGATCAAGAGCCACCACAACGTCGGCGGCCTGCCCGAACACATGAAGTTGCAGCTGGTCGAGCCGTTGCGCGAACTGTTCAAGGATGAAGTGCGCCGCATCGGCGTCGAGCTCGGCCTGCCGCGTGAAATGGTCTATCGGCATCCGTTCCCCGGACCGGGCCTGGGCGTGCGCATCCTCGGCGAAGTCAAGCGCGAATACGCCGAGCTGCTGGCCTACGCCGATGCCATCTTCATCGAAGAGCTGCGCAACGCCGACCTCTACGACACCGTCAGCCAGGCCTTCGCCGTATTCCTGCCGGTCAAATCCGTCGGCGTGGTCGGTGATGCGCGCGCTTACGAATGGGTCATCGCCTTGCGTGCCGTGGAAACCGTGGACTTCATGACGGCGCGCTGGGCGCACTTGCCTTACGAGCTTCTTGGCAAGGTTTCAAACCGTATAATCAACGAAGTACGGCATGTTTCTCGTGTCGTTTACGACATAAGCGGCAAACCGCCGGCCACCATCGAGTGGGAGTAGCAGGCCGGGCACGGTCATTCGACAGCGGTTTTTCCCGCACCGGCACCGTTTGATATCGGGCGACACCTGATGGCATCCGACCTCGACACCTTCAGCGCACCCGACAGCGCCTTCATGCAACGGGCCTTGCGTCTGGCCGAACATGCGCGCGATGCCGACGACGAAGTGCCGGTCGGCGCCGTCATGGTGCTTGACGGCGAGGTCATCGCCGAGGGATGGAACCGCAACATCTCGCTGGCCGACCCGACCGCGCATGCCGAGATCGTGGCTCTGCGGGCCGCGTGCGAACGCCTGCGCAATCATCGCCTGCCACCCGGTGTCACGCTTTACGTCACCCTCGAGCCGTGTTCGATGTGCTCGATGGCGCTGGTGCACGCCCGCGTCACGCGGGTGGTCTATGCCGCGACCGATCCGCGTACCGGTGCGGCTGGCAGTGCTTTCGACACCCTTGTGTCCGACCGCCACAATCATCGCGTTCGCGTCGAGGGTGGCCTGTGCGCCGATGAATCGGCCGCCTTGTTGAAAGCTTTCTTTCGCGCACGACGCTGAGCTCGACAATGCCGCACCTTCGGGTATTACCGCGCGCATCACGAGGAGTCGATAAATAAACCTGATTAGCCCTCAAGCTCAGCCAGCTTTCCCCTTCTCCCCCCGGGAGAAGGTGGCGCGAAGCGCCGGATGAGGGTACGAGCACGCGAATGATGAACATCTTGCCACCATTCAACGCTTACGCGAAAACGGACCCTCTCCTGCCCCCTGCGGGGCACCCTCTCCCGGAGGGAGAGGGATCGTTGCCAGCTGAGCTTTGAGGCTAATCAGGTGTGACTTTGTGCCTCAGTCGCGGGGCTGGAAGTCGGGAAAGGCTTCGCGCAACGCGGTGTAGGCGGCCCTGGCTTCGTCGCTTTCCGCTGCTGGCGTCTGGATTTGCAGGGTGACCAGCTGGTCGCCGGCGTTCTTGCCCGGCAGACCGCGTCCCTTGAGGCGCAGTTTGCGGCCCGATTGCGAGCCGGCGGGGATGCTCATCTGCACGGTACCGCCGAGGGTCGGCACGTCAACCGTCGCACCGACGGCCGCTTCCCACGGCGCGATCGGCAGCGTACCCAGAACGTTGCGGCCATCCAGCTCGAAGCGGGCGTCGGGGCGGATGCCGACTTCGAGCAACAAGTCACCCGCCGGACCGCCGCCGAACCCCGGGTGTCCCTGCCCTCCCAGGCGGATCACCTGGCCAGGCAGGATGCCGGCGGGAATCTTCACTTCGAGCACTTTGTCGCCGCCCTGACCATCGGTCAGGCCGACGCGGGTCTTGCCGCCGGCGTAGGCCAGGTCCAGATCGACGTCGATATGCGCGGTCACGTCCTGACCGCGCTGCGCACGTGCCTGACCGCCGGCGCCGCGTCCGGCGGCAGCCTGGCCAAACAGGCTTTCGAAAAAGTCGCTGAAATCGGCACCACCGAAGTTGCCGCCACCGAAATGGAAGTCCTGCGGGCCACCGCCACCGGCGGCATTGCCCCAACCCGGAGGCGGACGGAACTGATCACCGCCACGGTACCCCCCGGCGCGCACCTCATCGTATGCGCGCCGCTTCTCCTTGTCCTTGAGCACCTCGTGCGCCTCGTTGACCGACTTGAAGCGCTCCTCGGCACCCGGCTCCTTGTTCTTGTCCGGATGATACTTGCGTGCCAGCTTGCGATAGGCCGATTTGATCTCGGCTTCGCTGGCATCGGCTTTCACACCGAGGATGTCGTAGTAGTCCTTGAATTCCATGCACTCTCCAGACAAGGGGCAAAGCGGGTAGGCAATTTATACTAGATGAGTGCAACGACGCGGGATTCAAGCATTGCAAGCTCCCCGCAACACGCGCCATCATCACCACATGTCCAAACAGATGGAACACGCATGACCACCCCGATCAAGGTAGGCGACCCCATCCCCGAAGCCACGCTCAACGTCCTCAACGATGGTATCGAGCCGGTGTCCACCCGCGAGTTCTTTGCCGACTCGCAGGTGCTGCTGTTTGCCGTTCCCGGCGCCTTTACCCCGACGTGCTCGAACAAGCACCTGCCGGGTTTCGTCAAGCATCTCGATCAATTCGAGAAGCGCGGCGTCAAGGTGGCCTGCATGTCGGTCAATGATGTGTTCGTCATGCACGCGTGGGGTCAATCGCAACACGTACCGCCATCGTTGACCATGTTCGCCGATGGCAACGGCACGTTTGCCAAGGCACTGGGCATGGACCTGGACGGCAGCGGTTTCGGCATGGGGCTGCGCGCCAAGCGTTTTGCCCTGTATGCCGAAAACGGCGTGGTCAAGATCCTCAACGTGGAAGCGCCGGGCGAGTTTCGCGTGTCCAGCGCCGAGGCGATGCTCGAAGCGATCGGCACGTTGTAGGCACTGCGCATTCCGTCAAGCCTTCAGACGTCCAGATACGAGCGCAGGTCGGGTTGGCTCCACCAACCCGACATCCGTATTGCTGCTCGACGTGTCGGGTTGATGAAGCCAACCCGACCTGCCATTTACGCCGTTGCGCGTCACCAACGCGCGATCAATCGTTGTCGCTTTCCGGTGCCGTGGTTTCCTCATCGGATTCGTCCGTATCTTCTTCGTCCGCATCCAGGCGTACGACGCCGACGAGGTTTTCATTCTTCGGCAAGCGGATCAGGGTGACGCCCTGGGTGTTGCGACTCAGGCGCGAGACTTCGGCTACCCGCGTACGCACCAACGTGCCGTGGTCGGACACCAGCATCAGCTCGTCATCGTCGGCCACGCGCTGCGCGGCAACCAGGCTGCCGTTGCGATCGGAGCATTTGATGCCGATGACACCCTGGGTACCACGCCCCTTCTTGGGGAACTCGGCCAGCGCGGTGCGCTTGCCGTAGCCGCGCTCGGTGGCGGTCAGGATGTCACCGGCGGTTTCCTCGGCCTGGTCGCTGCCGACCACGATCAGTGACACCACGGTCGATTCGTCGGCCAGGCGCATGCCACGCACGCCAGCGGCGGTACGACCCATCGAACGCACGGTGTGTTCGTCGAAGCGGTTGACCTTGCCGTTGGAGGCGAACAGCAGCACATCGGAATTGCCATCGGTCAACTCCACGTTGACCAGCGCATCATCGTCTTCCAGGCGAATGGCGATCTTGCCCTTTTGCAGCTTGAACGCGAACTCCGTCAGCGGGGTCTTCTTGACCTTGCCGTGAC
This sequence comes from Oleiagrimonas sp., assembly GCA_035690885.1. Lineage (GTDB taxonomy): Bacteria > Pseudomonadota > Gammaproteobacteria > Xanthomonadales > Rhodanobacteraceae > Oleiagrimonas. The sequence goes on from DASSKC010000040.1 coordinate 47,327, forward strand.
GGGTGGCGAACAACGCGTACTGATCCTCGCTGTATTCGCGCACCGGCAGCACCGCCTGCACGAATTCGTCCTCGGCCAGCGGCAACAGGTTGACGATGGGCTTGCCGCGCGCGCCCGGCCCGGCCTCGGGCATCTGATAGACATTGAGCCAGTACACGCGACCGGTGCTGGTGAAGGTGAGCAACGTGTCGTGGGTGTTGACCACCCACAGCTTTTCGACGACATCCTCTTCCTTCAATTTGGAAGCGGAGCGTCCTTTGCCGCCACGCCGCTGCGCACGATAAGTGCTGGCCGGCTGGCGTTTGATGTAACCGGTGTGCGACAGCGTGACCACGACGTCTTCGGGCTCGATCAGGTCGAGCACGTCGAGGTCGTCGGCGGAGTTCTGGATACGCGTGCGACGCGCGTCGCCGTAGCCTTCCTTGATCGCTTCCAGTTCATCGCGGATGACCTGCAACAGTTTTGCCGGATCTTCCAGGATGGCGATCAGGTCGCTGATGGCCGCCAGCAGTTCACGGTATTCGTCGCTGAGCTTTTCCTGCTCCAGTCCGGTCAGGCGGTTCAGACGCATGGCCAGGATTTCCTGCGCCTGCGTCGCCGACAGCTGATAGCCGTCGTCCTTGAGACCGTCACGCGGATCCATGTCTTCGGGGCGCGAGGCGTCGGCACCGGCGGCCTGCAGCAACGAACCGACCAGACCCGGCTCCCAGCGCCGTGCCAGCAGACGCTCGCGTGCTTCGGCCGGCGACGGCGAGGTCTTGATCAGCTCGATCATCTCGTCGATGTTGGCCAAGGCCACGGTGAGGCCCTCGAGCACATGCGCGCGGGCACGCGCCTTGCGCAGCTCGAAGATGGTACGCCGGGTGACCACTTCGCGACGATGACGGATGAAGGCCTCGAGAATCTCCTTGAGGTTGAGCAATTGCGGCCGGCCGTCAACCAGCGCGACCATGTTGATGCCGAAGGTCACCTGCATCTGCGTCTGCTTGTACAGGTTGTTCAGCACCACGTCGCCCATGGCGTCGCGACGCACCTCGATGACCACGCGCATGCCGTCCTTGTCGGACTCGTCGCGGATGGCCGAAATGCCTTCGAGCCGCTTTTCCTTGACCAGTTCGGCGATCTTCTCGATCAGCCGGGCCTTGTTCACCTGGTAGGGAAGCTCGTCGACGATGATCGTGTCGCGGCCCTTGGCGTCGGTCTCGACCTCCGCCAGCGCGCGCACGCGGATGCGACCACGGCCGGTACGGTAGGCTTCCACGATGCCTGCGGCGCCATTGATGATGCCGGCGGTGGGGAAATCCGGCCCCGGGATGTAGCCCATCAAATCGTCGATGGTCAGTTCCGCATCGTCGATCAGGGCGATGGTACCGGCGATGATCTCGTTGAGATTGTGCGGCGGGATGTTGGTGGCCATGCCCACCGCGATGCCGGCCGAACCGTTGACCAGCAAATTGGGCACGCGGGTCGGCAGGACCAGCGGCTCGCGTTCGGTTTCGTCGTAGTTGAAGCCGAAGTCGACGGTGTCCCGGTCGATGTCGGCCAGCAGCTCGTGGGCGAGCTTGGCCATGCGCACTTCGGTATAACGCATGGCGGCGGCGTTGTCGCCGTCGACCGAACCGAAGTTGCCCTGCCCGTCGACCAGCATGTAGCGCAGCGAAAATGGCTGGGCCAGACGCACGATGGCGTCGTAGACCGAACTGTCGCCGTGCGGGTGGTATTTACCGATGACGTCACCGACCACGCGCGCGGACTTTTTGTGTGCCTTGTTCCATGCGTTGCCCAGTTCGTGCATGGCGAACAGAACACGTCGATGCACGGGTTTGAGACCGTCCCGCACGTCGGGAAGTGCGCGGCCCACGATCACGCTCATGGCGTAGTCGAGGTAGCTCTGACGCATCTCGTCTTCGATATTGACCCGGATGACTTCTTTGGCGAGCTCTGCCATCTATGCGTCCCTTGAAAGCAAAAAAGCAGGCCCATGGCGCGCCATGTCTGGCGTACCGCAGGGCGGCATTACACAATCCGTCGATTGTACCACAAAACCGCCCCGATTGCTCGTATTTTGACGTTGAAAAACAATGTGTTACCGAACCATTCGGGGCCGCATGGCATTCCCGCCAAGCGTCTTCGCGCCAGACCGACTCAGGTGTCGGCAAACATGGCTTGCATGCGTGCGGTATCGGGGCGCTCCACCACCCCTCGTTCGGTCACCAACACATCGATCAGCGACGCCGGCACCACGTCGAACACGGGGTTCCAGGCCTGCGCGCCCGGGACCGTCGTACGAGTGCCGGCAAAGCCCAGCAATTCCTCCGGATCGCGCAATTCGATGTCGATGGCGCTGCCGTCAGGCGTGCTCATGTCCAACGTCGAGGACGGCGCCACCACCATGAAGCGAACAGCGTGATAGCGCGCCGCGATGGCCAGTTGGTAGCTGCCGATCTTGTTGGCGGTGTCGCCGTTGGCGGCGATGCGGTCGGCGCCGATGACAACCCACTGCACGCGACCGGTCTGCATCAGCCAGGCGGCCGCCGAGTCGGCAATCAGCTGCGCGGGAATGCCGTCACGCACCAGCTCCCACACCGTCAGGCGCGCACCCTGCAACCACGGGCGGGTCTCGCCGGCAAACACCTGCGCAATACGCCCCTCGCGGTAACCGCTGCGGACCACGCCCAGCGCCGTGCCGAATCCCGCCGTCGCCAACGAGCCGGTGTTGCAGTGCGTGAGCACGCCGCTGCCCGGTTCGATATACGCCGAGCCGAGCTCGCCCATGTGCTGGTTGGCAGCAAGGTCTTCGTCCTGGATGGCCTGTGCCTCTTGCTCCAGCGTGTCCGCATCCGCGCCGATGCGTGCCATGCGATCGAGTGCCCACATCAGGTTGACCGCCGTCGGTCGCGCCGCGCGCAGGCGCGCCATCGCCGCCTGCAAATCCACGCCGCAACGAGCCGCCAGCACGACCGCCCAGGCTGCGGCAATGCCGATGGCCGGTGCGCCGCGTACCGTCAGGTCACGAATCGCCGCGACGACCTCGTCCGGATGCCGGCAATCGAGCCACGCTTCCTCGGCAGGCAGGCGCCGCTGGTCGAGCAAACGCAAGTGGTCCGCACGCCACTGCACGGCGCGAATGGTGTCGTAAGCGTGTGAGGTATCGGACATCCGGGCATTATCGCTGCTTGCGTCGGTGGTGTCAGACATTGATTGTCGCCATCGCGCCCCCAACTGCATTCAGGGCGTTGACAGGATATTTCCCGTGGCACGAAAAAAACGCAGCACATCCCACCGCGTCAGCGCCTTGCGCGGCTTGTGGCCGTTCCTGAAACCGCACAAATGGCTGGCCCTTGGCTGGCTGGTGTTCCTGGGTCTGTCCTCTGCCGCGGCACTGGTGTTGCCGGTGGCGGTGCGACACATGATCGACCGCGGCTTTTCCGGCGGCAATGCGGCTGTCATCGACCGCACCTTCCTGGCCTTGTTCGTGGTCTCCGTGGTGTTGGCGCTGGCCACGGCGGCACGTTATTTCTGCATCACGTTGCTCAGCGAGCGCTCGCTGGCTTCGTTGCGGCGCACGCTGTACGGACGTCTGATCGGGCTGGACATCGGCTTTTTCGAGCGCTCGCGCGTGGGCGAGCTGATCTCGCGTCTGAGCACCGACACCGAACTGGTGCAGACGCTGGTCGGCTCCAGCATCTCGATGGCGCTGCGTGCGGTGGTCACGCTGCTGGGCGCCACTGCGATGATGATCTGGACCAGCCCGCATCTGGCCGGCCTGACCGCGCTGGTGATTCCGGCGGTGATGATTCCGTTGCTGGTGTTCGGCAAGCGCGTGCAAAAGTTGTCGCGGCACAGCCAGGATCGTCTCGCCGATGCCGCGGCGGTTGCCAACGAAACCCTCAATGCGGCGCAGACCGTCAAGGCTTATGCACGCGAAGATGTCGAGCGGCGGCGCTATGGCGAAGCGATCATGCATGCGCTGGACACGGCACGCAATCGCATCGGCATGCGCGCACTGCTGACGGCCTCGATCATCACGCTGGTGTTCGGTGCCATCACGCTGGTGCTGTGGGCCGGTGCCCGCGATGTACTGTCCGGCACGCTTGATGTTGGCGTGCTGGCGCAGTTCGTGATGTACGCGGTCATGGCAGCCAGCTCCGTGGGCACCATCAGCAGCGTGTTCGGCAGCGTGCTGCGCGCCGCCGGCGCGATGGAGCGCATTGGCGAATTGCTGGCCGAGCGACCGCAAATTGCCACGCCGGACATGCCGGTGACACTGCCACAACCGATCCGCGGTGAACTGCGCTTCGAGCAGGTCGGGTTCCATTACCCGAGCCGCCCCGATACGCAGGCGCTGGAAGCATTCGACCTGCATGTCAAACCGGGCGAGACCGTGGCACTGGTCGGCCCGTCCGGCGCCGGCAAGAGCACCGTGTTCAGCCTGCTGCTGCGCTTTCATGATCCGCAACGTGGCCGCATCATGCTCGATGGCATCGAGCTGCGCGCACTGGCGCTGCCGGAGTTGCGCGGCGCCATGGCACTGGTGCCGCAGGAAACCGTGATGTTTGCCGGCAGTGCGGCCGACAACATCCGTTTCGGCCGCGCCGACGCCGGCGACGAGGCCGTGCGTGCTGCCGCCGTGGCCGCCGAGGCCGATGGCTTCATCCGTGCGCTGGACGAGGGTTATGCATCGGAGCTGGGCGAGCGCGGTGTGCGCTTGTCGGGCGGGCAACGGCAACGCATCGCGATCGCGCGTGCGATTTTGCATGATGCGCCGCTGCTGCTGCTGGACGAAGCCACCTCGGCCCTGGATGCGCAATCGGAAGCGGCCATCCAGCAAGCGCTGGCGCACCTCGAAAAAGGCCGCACCACGCTAGTCATCGCGCATCGGCTTGCCACCGTGCTGCGCGCCGACCGCATCGTGGTCATGGATCAGGGGCAGATCGTGGCCCAGGGCACGCATGAAAGCCTGATCCGCGAAGGCGGCTTATACGCGGAGCTGGCCAAATTGCAGTTTGCGGCCTGAGTTCCAAGCCATGGCAAAAGCCGCGGACGGGGACGTCCGCGTCCCCGTCCGCTACGTGCGAAAACGCCCGCGGCCCACGGGATCAGGCGGTCAGTGCCTTGCCTTGCTCGGCGATGCGTTCCATCAGCTGCTGCCACGATTTGACGAATGCGGCCGCGCCGTCGACCTGCAGCTTCTCGGCCAGCGCATCGACGTCGACACCGGCTTCGGCAAGGCGCGCCAGCATGGCTTCGGCGTCGCTGCTGTCGGTGTTCATCGTCCCGTGCAGCTCGCCGTGGTCGGCTAGCGCCTCGATGGTCTTGCCGGGCATGGTGTTGATGGTGTCCGGTGCCGCCAGTTCGGTGATGTACAGGGTGTCGGACGCATCCGGATCCTTGGTGCCGGTGCTGGCCCAGAGCAAGCGCTGCGGCGTGGCACCGGCTTCCGCCAGTTTGCTCCAACGCGGCGATTCCAAAAGATCGAGGTAAGCGCGATAGGTGCGTCCGGCCACCGCGATGCCCAGCTTGTTGCGCAGCTCTGCCGGCACCTTGTCGTGCACGGCGGCGTCCCAACGGCTGATGAAGACCGAGGCGACCGATGCCACCTTCGGATCCAGACCGGCCTCGACGCGACGCTCGATGCCGCGCAGGTAAGCTTCGGCCGCAGCCTGATATTGCTCGCGCGAAAACAGCAAGGTCACGTTGACCGGCACGCCGGCGAAGATGGACTCCTCGATGGCAGGAATGCCCTCGGGTGTGCCCGGAATCTTCACGAACAGATTTTCGCAGTCGGCCTGGTGGTGGATGGCCGCCGCGGCATCAATGGTGGCCGCGGTATCACTGGCCAGCAGCGGCGACACTTCCATCGACACCCAACCATCCACACCCTCGGTGGACTTGAACACCGGCTTGAACAATTCGGCGGCGCGGCGCAGGTCTTCCAGCGCCAGCTCGACGAACAGCTCCTCGTCCGACTTGCCCTCGCCGGCCTTGTCGCGAATGCCATCATCATAGGCATCGGAACCGCCGATGGCCTTTTCGAAGATGCTGGGATTGGAGGTCAATCCCGTCAGCGAATATTCCTCGATGTGTCGAGCCAGGCTGCCGTCATCAAGGATGTCGCGGGTGATGTTGTCCAGCCACAGGCTCTGGCCGAGGTCGTGCAATTTTCGGGTTGCGTTCATGGAAGCTCCTTGTACCGATCCGTGTCTTGGATATGCATGCACCATGCGTCGCTTTCAATGGTGCTGCAAGAGAAACGTCGGCATATGGCCAAGAAAAAACCCGCATCGTGCGATGCGGGTTTTTTCGATTCGATGGCAATGAAGCCTACTCGACGGCGGCAACGGCGGAAGCTTGCGCCCCCTTCGGACCCTGGGTCACCTCGAAACTGACACGCTGGCCTTCCTTGAGACTGCGGAACCCGGTGTCATTGATGGCCGAATAGTGAACGAACACGTCGTCACCCCCGTCCTCGGGCGCGATGAAACCGAAGCCCTTGGCATCATTGAACCATTTGACTGTACCAAAACGCATTTGAAAAAACCCCTCACGTAAACACAAAGTGCAGCTGTCATGCCTTTGTTATATTTCAAACTGCCGCACCTTGCGGAGTATCACCGCGTTTTTGCGTCGATTGCAAGTGACTGGTTGCACATTTCATCATGCCGCCGCCGCATATCGTTATCAAACCTGAACCGCAACCATACGGCTCACAGCTGGCGCAGGATGTCCGGCACCTTGGCCGTCGCCGCCTCCAGGTGCGCGAAAATCGCCTCCAGACTGATCTCGGGCAAATCTTCCGGATCGCAGCCGGCGGCCCAATTGGCCACGACCGCCAGGCAGGCGTATGCCATGTCGAGCTCGCGCGCCAGGACGGCTTCGGGCATGCCGGTCATGCCGACCATGTCGCAACCGTCACGGCGCATGCGCGCGATCTCGGCACGCGTTTCCAAACGCGGCCCCTGGGTCACGCCGTAGCAACCGCCATCGACCACCGGCATGCCGGCGCGCGCGGCAGCGTCCAGGCATGCGCGCCGCCAATCGGCACTGTACGGCTCGCTGAAATCCACATGCCGGACCTCGCCACCGTCGACATCGGCGAAACTGGCGATCCGTCCCCACGTGTAGTCGATCAACTGCTCCGGCATGGCCAGGCAACGCGGCCCCATGTCGGCGCGAATGCCACCGACCGCATTGACGGCCAATACCCGCGAGACACCCAGATGGTGCAAGGCCCACAGGTTGGCGCGATAGTTGACGCGGTGCGGTGCCAGGGTGTGCGCCTCGCCATGGCGGGCCAGGAACGCCACACGCCGGCGACCCATGTTGCCGAGCAGAATGTCGGCCGACGGTTCACCGAAGGGCGTATCCAGCCGCTTGCGCTCGACCTCGGTCAGCTCCGCCAGCTTGTAGAAACCGGTGCCGCCAATGACGGCAAAATCAATGACCGTGCCGGCACCGCTCATCAGGACGCCCCCAACGCGTAAATGCCAGGCAGATTGCGGCCTTGCTCGTGATAGTCCATGCCATAGCCGAACACGTAGCGATCGGGCACCACCACGCCGTTGAAGTCGGACGCGATGCCGGCAATGCGCCGGTCATGATCCTTGACGCACAAGGTCGCAATCAGCACCCGTCGCGCGCCCATGTCCAGGCACGCATCACGCACCGCGGCAAGCGTATGCCCTTCATCGAGAATGTCGTCGACCAGCAGCACGCTGCGCCCGTTCAGATCGACCTGCGGCTTGCGCAGCCAGTGCAACTGACCGGCACGATTGTCGTGGTATCGCGTGGCATGCGCGTAATCGAATTGAAGGTCGGTGGTGACCGCAAGCGCCAACTGCGCGGCAAACACCAAGGCGCCATTCATGACCGTCAACATCACCGCGCTTTCGCCAGCCAGGCTCGCGTCGATGTCCCGGCCCATCTGAGCGATCCGCGACTCAAGCGCATCGCGGTCGTGCAGCAAGTCGGCGCCATGCAGCGCTTCGGCCAAGGGTGGGATCGTGGTCATGAAGCAGGTTCTCCATCCAGTGCCTGGACACGGGCAATGAATTGATCGCGTTGCGGGTTGTCCTCGAGTGCGGTCCAGGTCGCACCCACGGCACCACGCAAGCGGGTGGCATGCGCCGAATCGCAGGGTGACAAATCACCTGCGGCTGCCAGCGCCGCGTCGAGCAGATCCGGCCGACACACCGGAATCAGATCGCAACCGGCATCATGGCAGGCATGGAGGTACGCCGCTACATCCGCGCCCGCATCGGCGTCGATCAAACATGCGTCATTGGCGACCACCAGCCCCTCAAAACCAAGCTCGTCGCGCAGCACATCATCAATCCGGCTGCGCGCCCATTCCGACGCACCCGCCGATGCCATCATCATCGCTTCGGCACCGCCGGTCACGGCATCGGCGAACGGTTGCAAGGACGCATCGTCGGCACGACCGTTCACGGGGAAATACCCGGGAACCGCCGACATGCCGGCCAGGCGCACGCCGCGCACCAGGCCCTGGCCCAATTCGGCAATGGCCAGCGGATCGGCATGCAACATCCGGTCGCGTTGCCGGCCATGGTCACTGTCCTGGCCAAGAATCGGACTGGGCATGACCAGATCCACATCCACGGCGCGCAACTCGCTGGCCATCAACCAGGCATGCTCTTCGGCCAGCTCCACGGCACGAGCGGGCTCGACATCCCAGACCTCGCCCAGACGCGCTGGCGCCGGCAATCTCGTGAAACCGTCGCACACGGGTGACCGCGTGAGCGCCGATCGATCCATGCAGATCAGGAATGCATCGTCATCGCGAAGCTCACGCAGCGCCTGCACCAGCTGCTGCAATTGACGGCGCGATTGAACATTGTGCGCGCCAAGCAGCACGCCACTGACCGTGGGCGCAACAACGCACGCGCGCTCGCGCGCACTGACAGCGATATCGGCAAGCCCCACCAGCAGCATCAGTCACTTTCCCCCGCGCGCTCGGCCGGACTCCACTGACTGTAGGCATGGGCGATCAGATTGACGTTGTAGTAGCGCTCGAGATGGCTGACATCGGCTCCCAACCAGGCTGGCCGCGGGAACGGAGTGTCGGCCGACGGCAGCTCCAGCTCGGCCACGACCAGGCCCGCGTTCCGGCCCAGGAACTCGTCGACCTCGAAGGCGTGGCCTTCAATCACCACCAAGTGACGGATCTTTTCCACCCGCCCATTGCACAGCTCGCGCAGCATGATCTCGGCGTCGGCCAGCGGGACCGCATATTCGAATTCAAGCCGTTCGATACCGGCTTTGGCCTGCTTGACGTTCAGCCACGCCGCGTCTCCGGCGATGCGCACGCGCACCGACGAGCGCGCCAGGCCCTGTGTCAGTGCGGCAACATCGACCAGATACCCCTGCTCCATGCGCATGCTCGCCGACGCCATGGTGCGCCAGCCCTCGCCCGTGACCAGGAACTTGCGCTCGATTTCGATGCTCATCGCTCGAACAGCGCAATGGATTCGACGTGCGCGGTATGCGGGAACATGTCCATCACCCCGGCCGACGCAAGCCGGAAACCATGGCGCTTGACCAGGATGGCGGCATCACGCGCCAGTGATGCCGGATGACAGGAGACGTAAACCACGCGTCGGGTGCCCTTGGCGGGCAAATAGTCCAGCAGCTTGTCGGCGCCGGCACGCGGCGGATCGAGCAGCAGCTTGTCCCACTCGGCCCTGGCCCATGCCGTTGCGCGTTGGTCCTCGAACAGGTTGGCCACGTGAAACCCGGCATTGTCGATGTGGTTGCGCGCGGCATTAGCGTCGGCGCGCTCCACCAGGGCGTGCTCGCCCTCGACACCTTCGACGCGAGCCACCCGCCGCGCCAGCGGCAAGGTGAAATTGCCCAGGCCGCAGAACAGGTCCAGCACACGGTCCTGCGGCTGCGGGTCGAGCAGGGACAAGGCATGCGCCAACATGCGCTCGTTCATGTCGGCATTGACCTGGACAAAGTCCAGCGGTCGGAACTCCAGCTCCAGCGCATCGCCATCGAACTTGTAGGCCAGACGCGGATGCTCCGGCCACAACGGGTGCACACTGGTATTGCCGCCCGGCTGCAGGTAAATGGCAAAGCCATGCTGCTTGCCGAATCCGGTCAGCGTGTCCAGATCGCGTTGCCCCAACGGACGCATGTGACGAAACACCAATGCCACGGTGTCGTCGCCGGCGGCAAACTCGATCTGCGGGATGTCGGCCGCGGCGTCGAGCGCGTCGATCATCGTCGACAGCGCTTCCAGGCGAGTGCCCAACGCCGGATGCACCACGTCGCAATGGGCAATGTCGGCCACGTACCGCGGGTTGGCTTTCTCGCGAAAGCCGACCAGCACACGCCCCTTCTTGAATACCTTGCGCACCGACAGCCGACCACGGCGCCGATAACCCCATGCCGCGCCGCTCAATGGCGGCAGCCAGTGTTCGGGAGTCACCTTGCCGATGCGCTCGAAGTTCTCGGCCAGCACGCGTTGCTTGGCAAGAATCTGCTGATCCAGCGCCAGGTGCTGCAGCGAACAACCGCCACAATAGTCATAGTGCGCGCAACGCGGTTCGACGCGGTCCGGCGAGCGATTGAACAACTCGACCACCCTGCCCTCGTCGAAATGTCGATGACGGCGGGTCACGCTCGCACGCAGCTTCTCTCCGGGCAAGGCCGCGTTGACGAACAAGGCCTTGCCATCAACGTGTGCCACGCCACGGCCGTCGTGGGTCAGGTCGGTGATCTCGGTCTCGACCTCGATGTTTTTCTTCATGATGGAAAACGCACGGTGCCCGGATATCGATGGCCCCGGGCACGAAAAAGACGAATGGATTATTTGCGTGTCCAGGCACCGCTGGCATTCTGGTAATACCAGCCGTCGTGTGCCTTCTTGATCCACAGCGCGGCAAAGATGTTGCGGATTTTCGCCTCCCAGCCGGGGTGACCGTTGGCGTTGGCGATCTCGCGGTACAGCGCCTTGCGGTCACGGTTTTCCGCCGCCACGATGGCGTTGACCTTGGTGCGCCTGGCCAGCGGAACACTGGACGCGTCGCGCACCGCAACCAGACCGTCATGCGTGAACCCGACCACGCCCTTGTCGAGCAGCTTGCCGAGCGAGTGCTCGTAACGCTGGCGCATGCGCGCATGGATGGCGTCCACGCCCGGGGTGTGGATGCGCAGGTTCGGCTGGTCCGCGGCGTAGGCTGCGGGGACCACGAAATTCAATACGCGCAGGGCCAGCGGCTGGCCCTGTGCGTCATCCGCTGCCGGCTTTGCCGCACTGCTTGCCGAAGCCGGCTGCGCCGACTTTTCCGATGTCGTTCCCGCATCGATGACCGAGCCGATGAACTGGCCCGCAGCCTTCTCCGCCGCCGCCTTGGGAAAGTACACGTTGATGGTGACGCACCCGGCCAGGGCCGTCAGCAACAACACACTCAGACACAGCAGGCACTTGCGCATGGGGCAATTCTCCGTCGATCCGTCCAGCGTCTTGCCGGACACGCAGGCGAATGATCACACAGATGGCCGGGTATGCGTACCCTTCAGTCCACTAATCGACGACAGGACCGCCGCTGTTGATGGCCGCCTTGAGGCGCGACACCAGGGTCGGCCAGCTGACCTTGTGCTGATGACCGATCACGGAAAGATGCGGCAGGCCGCTGCCGTCGACGATGAGATAGCCATCGCCCTTGGGCTCCAGCCCGCTCATGTAGCAGACCGAGCCTTTCAATTTGCAGCTCAAGCCGATGCGGTCGTAACCGAAACTGTCGAACAGCTTCAACACGGCTCCCTGCAGGCCCGATGCCATGCCACCGCCGCCCACCGAGGTCAGGTTGTTGACGGCACGCTGGCTGATGCGGCCACCATCACCCGTCGTGGCCAGCGACGCGTCGAAGGCCACCGGTTTCCAATTGACCAGGCGCAGGTTGTCGATGCTGCCGTCCAGCCGACCCGTGATCTTGCCGAAATCGAACACGCCGGTCAGGTTGGCCAGATTCAGGTTATCCAGATGGATGTCACCGGACAGCACCGGCACATCACCGAACGGATGACGCACGGCCAGCCGCGTGACATCGACAGTGCCTCCGAACACGCTCAGCGACAGCCCGCCGTCGAGCTCGACATGGTCGCCGACATAGCGCAATCCCGGAATCGCGCCACCCAGGGTGCCGGTGAACTCGGGCCAGCCCAGTGCCGCGCACAATCGCGACACGTCGATGCCCGTCAAGGCCAATGCCGTTCTGACGTGCTCGCCGTCTCCCGCATTCGGGTCGATGGCCAACTGACGCACATGCAAATGCCCGCCGAGCACGGGCACATTCAATGGCGAGACCAGCGTCAAGGTGCCATCACGGCTCTGCCAACGCGAACGCGCCGCGCCCAGATGGATGTCGTAAAAGCCGATACCGTCCCAGGACAGCATGCTGGCCGGCCGGGTGCCGTCACGCTGCCAGTCGAGCTGCCCGTCCAGCCCGCTGAGCGCGATCCGCGCGCCACGCACCGCCACCTGCTCGGCATTGATCCGGAATGCGCGCAACCCGTGCGAGTCCATCCACAGGCTGCCACCCATGTGTCCTTTGGTACGCAGGTTGTCGAAACCCAGGGTCGCCAACCATGCCTTGCCGTAACGCTGATAGGCATTGGGCAGCTCCACGCCAAACTGCCCCAGATGGATATTGCGCACGCTGCCATCGGTGCCCAGCACCATGGTGCCGGCCAGGTGCAAGGTGCCGGGGTCGGTAAAATGCAGGCGACGCAAGCTGATGCCGTAACGCTCGACCACCGCGCGCATCGACAAATGGACATCGTGCCCGGGCAATTGGGTATACAGCGGCCCCAGCAACAACTGCCCGTTCTGCAGCTCAAGATCGGTGTCGATGACGGTGTTCTCGCCGGTGGTGTCCAGCGTCACGCGGCCGGTCGCGTCCAGATCCTGGCCGGCCAGCTTGCCGCCGGGGGAGTCGAAACCGGCATTGCTGAGCGCGAGCTTGCCTGAACTGCGCAGACCGTCATCGCCGACATCCAGCGCGACCACGCCATCCAACCGTCCCCCCGTCAATTTGCCCGACCATGCGCTGGCCAGGAGCCCCTGCAGCCAGCGCAGCGGCAAATGGGTCAACTTGATCCGCGCATGGCTGAGCTGATCGAGCGGCAATGCCGCGTCGATTTTGACCGACTCCTGTACCACGTGGATGGCCACGTTATTGGCGCCGGCATTGAGATCGAACTGCACATGGCTGTGGCTGAGCAGCCCGCCCGGCGCGCCGGACAGCGCCAACGTGCCATCAAATCGCCAGCGCCTCAAACCATGGCGTGCCAGGGTGCCGTCCAGTGTCAGGCCGACGTGATGCCAACCCAGCGCCGCCATGTCGACGCTGGCCGCCTTCAATTGCATCCGCAAGCGCCCTTGCGATCCGTTGTGAAGCTTGAGCCGCAAATCCTGCAAGGTCATGCCGTCACGGCTCAGCCGGTCGATCTTCACGCTGATCGATGCCTGCGCCCAGGCACACCAACCGAACAGCATCACGCACAGCACGATGCGGCCGACGCGAAACGCGCGGCTTGATCGAGGGTCGGCAAAATGGCTTGATGGATACGACACAGGCATGCATTGTGCCAAAGATCAGCCCAACGCCAAGACAACAGGGAAACGGCCATGACGCCGCCATCGGACAACCGAACGTGCCCACCGCCACGCGCCACGATCCTGGTCGCTGACGATGACGGCCCCAGCGGACTGTTCCTGAAAACGGCATTCGAGGACATCGGTTGCCATGTCACGCTGGAAACCGACGGCCACGCGGCCCTGACGCGCGCACGCGCGCACGATTTCGACCTGCTGATGCTCGATTGCCGCATGCCCGGCGCCGGTGCCTCGCGCATCCTGTCGACCCTGCGCGCCGAGCCGGACGCGGCGTCGGCGTCCACGCCCGCGATTGCCACCAGTGCCGAAATGGATGCATCCCGACAACGCCAACTCCGACGTGAAGGCTTTGCCGGCCTGGTCATCAAGCCGATCACCGTGGCCGCCCTGCGCGCCATTGTCGAACCCTTGTTGCCACCGGCCGACACAACCACCGGTGCACTGCTGGACGACACCGCCGCCGTGCGCACCAGCGGCACGCCCGAAGCGGTGACAGCCTTGCGCGGGCTGCTCGCACGGGATTTGCGTCAGCTGATCAACGACCTGGACACGCTGTCCGACACTCCGCTCGAGCTCGGCGGGCAACTGCACCGCCTGATCGCTTCGTGCGGTTTTTGCGGCACGCCGGCGTTGGCCGAAGCCAGCCGAAGCCTGAAAAATCGCATCAACGAGGGTCACCAACCCTCGCTCAGCGAACTGGAGTGCTTCCGCATGACCCTGACACGCACCTTGAGCGCGCTCGACGGGTAGCGCGCTCGACATGAGCGCATGTGCACGCCGGATCAATCGATTCGGCGTTTTTGCCGTGTTGCCACGCCAAACACCTGCCACGACTTGAGCGGCACGCCCCCCAGCTGATGCAACAACAACGCACGCACCAGCCGGCGCAACCGCTCCAGACCCGCTGCATCCGGTTTGCGGTCGGCGGCAAAATCCAGCAGGTCGGCACCACGTACCCTGGCGCCACGCTGGCCCGGTGACGCCGGGACCGGGCCCTGTTCGGGAATGTAGACATACTCGACATCCGGCACCAGCGGCTCACCGACATCGGCATCACACTCCAGCTGCAGCGCATAGCCCAGAATCCGCAGGAAGTCGCGCTCGAAACGACGCAAGGTCCATCCGGGCGAATCCGCACCGGCAAGCTGCCCGACGGTCCGCGTGTAGGTGTCGTACAAGCCCGGTTGCGGGTCCTGACGCGCACTCAGACGCACCACGAGCTCGTTCACGTACATGCCGGCAAGCAACGCCGTCCCTTGCAGTCGCAACGGTCGATCCGCGGGTTCGGCGTTGCGCAGGGTACCGAGCTCGCCGCGCAAGCTGAAACCCAGGTCCATCTGCTGAAACGGCTGCAACATGGACGAGGACAGCCGCGCACGCGGCCGCCGCACGCCGCGCGCGACCATGCCCACGCGACCATGGTCGCGGGTCAGGCATTCGAGCAGCAACGACGTCTCGCGATACGGGCGCGCGTGCAGGATGCAGGCGGGTTGTTGCTGGATGAGCATGGGGGCGAAAGCCAGGGGCTAGGGGCTAGGGGCTAGGGGCTAGGGGCTAGGGGCTGGGGGCTGGGGGCTGGGTGGTTTGTGGCGGGTTGAATGGACGCAGTGCTCGAATGGCTTCACTGGCAAGCGCGCAAGACCGATGGCTGGACGAGTGCCCGTACCCGACAACCAACGCTTGACACGCACACAGCCCCTCGTCCCTAGCCCCTCGTCCCCGCTCCATGGCCCTCGTCCCCGCTCCATGGCCCTCGTCCCCGCTCCATGTGCCCTCGCCCTGCTGCTGGCTCCGCCCCATCAATCGGTATACCCGAACCGCTTCAACGCATTCTCGTCGTCGACCCAGCCTTCGCGCACCTTGACCCACAGGCGCAGGTAGACGCGTCGCTCGAACACGCGCTCCATGGTGCGCCGCGCGCTGCTGCCGATGTCCTTGAGTTGCTCGCCGCCACGTCCGATGACAATGGCCTTCTGGCCCTGGCGCTCGACCCAGATCACGGCATGGATCTCGGTGATGCCGTCGTCGCGCTCGTCAAAGCCCTCGATGACCACCGTGGTGGCATACGGAAGCTCCTGGTCGAGCCGACGCATCAACTGCTCGCGCACCATTTCGGCTGCCAGGAAACGTTCGCTGCGATCGGTGACGTCGTCCTCGCCGAAAATCGCGGGTTGCCGCGGCAGGCGCTGGATGATGCCGCTGGTCAATTCGGACAGACCGTCGCGGCGCAAAGCGCTGACGTAGAACACCTCGTCGAATTCGTGCTCGGCGGTGACCTCGGCGACGAACGGCAGCATGCCGCGCTTGTCCTTGTGCTTGTCAACCTTGTTGACGGCCAGCAGACGCGGCACCTTGCGCTCGAGCAAGGCGGCGTGCACGGCGGCGTCTTCGTCGGTGAAACGACCGGCCTCGACCAGCTGCACGGCCACGTCGACTTCGGCGATCGCCGAGCGCGCGGCGCGATTGAGACTGCGATTCATGGCGCGCTTGGCGCCGCGATGCAGGCCCGGCGTGTCCACGTACAGGATCTGCCCCGCATCACTGGTGGAAATGCCCAGGATGCGATGGCGCGTGGTCTGCGGGCGCGGGCTGACAATGCTCAAACGAAAGCCGATCAAGGCATTGAGCAGGGTCGACTTGCCGACGTTGGGACGCCCGACCAAGGCCACGAGGCCGCAGCGGAAGTCCTGGTTTGCGGGATGCTCGTGGTCACTCATGTCGTGGTCTCCCGGCCAAGCGCGTCCAGCATGCTTTCGGCAGCCAGTTGCTCGGCAACCCGGCGGCTGCTGCCGCGTCCGTCCATCTGCAGTTCGCGTGGCTGCGTGACCCGGCACACGACATCGAAGGTGCGCGCGTGATCTTCGCCACTGGCGGCGATCAATTCGTAGCTCGGCAAAGCCCAGCCGCCCGCCTGCAGCCATTCCTGCAGACGCGTCTTGGCGTCCTTGTGCGAACGCGGGATGGCGGCGACACGTTCGCTGAACAAGGCCCGCACCGTGTTGCGGCACGCCTCGAAACCGCCGTCCAGATAAATCGCTGCCAGCATCGCCTCGAACGCATCGGCCAGGATCGAATCGCGGCGTTGACCACCGCTTTTCATCTCGCCCTGGCCCAGGTGCAGGTCGTCGCCGAGTTCAAGCTCGCGCGCGACACCGGCCAGTGCCTTGCCGTTGACCAGCTCGGCGCGCAAACGCGAGAGCTCGCCTTCGCTGGCATGCGGATGCACCTCGTAGAGCAGTTCGGCCACCAGCATGTTGACCAGGGAGTCGCCAAGGAACTCCATGCGTTCGTTGTTGGGACGACCCACGCTGCGATGCGTCAGCGCCAGCTCGGCCAGTTTGCCGTCGCGGAAAGAGTAGTCGAGTTTCAAAAGGTCGTGTCGGTCGTCGATTGCATGCCGACATGATAACTCAGTACATCAGGTTGCCCTTCAACAGGACGGCATTGTCGAAGTGCAGCAGGAAGTCGATGTTGTAGACGAAATGCACGCGCTGGTCGTAATCGACCTTCATCCGGGTGCCGCTGTCGACCGGCTCGAACGTGATGTCGCGGGGCTGCATGACATCGTCGGCGTACTGGAAGTTGAGCTTGAACTCGAACTCCCGGCGGATTTCGCTCTTGGTCTTGCCCTCGACGCCTTCGGTGGCCGTCTGGTCCATGGCCTTGGTGATGCTGTAGTACTTGATGTACGGCGGCGCCAGCTTCATGGCCATGTAGGCAAAAAACCCCGCGATGACCAGAATCACGATGAAGCCGATCAGCGTGATGCCCGATTGTCTGGTTTGCATAGCCCTTCACTCCCCCTGCTGGCCGCGCCGCTACGCGGCATGTTGTTGCCGATGGACGGTTCAGTGCAAGATCGTGCCAATGCGCGACAACGACGACAGACTGAACCAGATGAAGAATGCCTTGCCTACGAGGTCCTTTTCCGGGACACAGCCCTCATAACGGCTGTCTTCGCTGTTGTCGCGGTTGTCGCCCATGACGAAATAGCAGTTCGGCGGCACGATCTTCGGATTGACGTTGTTGGGCACGCTGGGCGCGACGTTGATCGACGGCATCTCGATGATCTTGTGCGTGATGCCACCCAGGTGCTCGCGCAACACGATGCCACCGTGACGCATGACATAGCGCTGTTCCTTTTCATCGGCATCGCCCTGGTAGGGCCCGATCAGGTCCGTCTGGACCAGTTTGCCGTTGACCCAGACGTGCTCGCCCTGCACCACCACCTTGTCGCCGGGCAAGCCGACCACGCGCTTGATCCAGTTCTGGTTCGGCTTCCACGGCGGACGGAACACGATGATGTCGCCGCGCTCGGGCTCGCCGATGTCGACGATCTCGTTGTGGAACACCGGCAGGCGCAGGCCGTAGGCGAACTTGTTGACGAGGATGAAGTCACCCACGTTCAACGTCGGCATCATCGAGCCCGACGGAATGCGGAATGGTTCGGCCACGAACGAGCGCAGCAGCAACACCACCAGCACCACCGGAAACAACGAGCGCGCCCAGTCCACCGGCCACGGATCGCGGATCTTGTTGCCATGGGCCTCGGCACGATGCTTGCGCTTGCGGTACAGGAACAAGCGATCGATCAACCAGACCAGACCGAACAATACGGTCAGACCGAGCAGCAATGCGGCGAAATCAAATGCCATCGTGGTTCCTTGTGCAGCCGGGCAACCGGCTTACTTGTCGACTTTCAACACGGCCAGGAACGCCTCCTGGGGAATGTTCACACGCCCCACCTGTTTCATGCGTTTCTTCCCGGCTTTCTGTTTTTCGAGCAATTTGCGTTTGCGGCTGACATCGCCACCGTAGCACTTGGCCAGCACGTTCTTGCGCAAGGCCTTGACGGTCGAACGCGCGATGATCTGCGCACCGATGGCTGCCTGGATGGCCACATCGAACTGCTGGCGCGGAATCAATTCCTTCATGCGCCCGACCAGATCACGACCGCGCTGTTCGGCATAGGTCCGATGCACGATCAGGCTCAGCGCGTCCACGCGATCACCATTGATGAGCATGTCCACGCGCACGAACGGACCGGCCTGGAACTTGAGGTGCTGGTATTCCATCGACGCATAGCCGCGGGTCGCCGATTTCAGCCGGTCGAAGAAATCCAGCACCACCTCCGCCAGCGGCAGCTCGTAGCTCACCTGCACCTGATTGGCCATGTAATGCATGGAGCGCTGCACGCCGCGTTTTTCCTCGCACAGCGTGATCACCTGCCCGACGTAATCGGGCGGGGTGAGGATGTTGGCCACGATGATGGGCTCGCGGATTTCCTCGACCTGGTTGGATACCGGCAGACTGGCCGGGTTGTCCAGCTGCATCAGCGTGCCGTCGGTCTTGAGGATTTCGTAGACCACCGTCGGCGCGGTGGTGACCAGATCCAGGTCGTACTCGCGCTCCAGGCGCTCCTGCACGATTTCCATGTGCAACATGCCGAGGAATCCGCAGCGAAAACCGAAGCCCATGGCCTCGGAGGATTCGGGCTCGAAAAACAGCGCCGCGTCGTTCAGGCGCAGCTTGTCCAGCGCCTCGCGCAATCCGGGGTAATCGTCCGCGTCCACCGGGAACAGACCGGCGAACACGCGCGGCTGCATGGTCTGGAAGCCCGGCAGCGGTTCCGACGCCGGATCGCGTGCCAGGGTCAGCGTGTCGCCCACGGGCGCGCCATGCACGTCCTTGATGGCGGCGTTGATCCAGCCCACTTCGCCAGCGGAAAGCTTGTCCAGCTTGGTGCGCTTGGGCGTGAACACGCCGACCTCGTCGACCCCGTGGCTGCGACCGGTCGACATGACCTCGATCTTGTCGCCGGGACGGATTTCGCCGGCCATCACGCGCACCAGCATGACCACGCCGAGGTAATTGTCGAACCACGAATCGATGATCAAGGCCTGCAGCTTGTCCGAATCGCGCGGTACCGGTGGCGGGATACGCGCGACGATCGCTTCGAGCACGTCGCGCACGTTCAACCCGGTCTTGGCACTGACGGCGATGGCGTCGGAGGCGTCGATGCCGATCACGGCCTCGATCTCGGCCTTGACCTTGTCCACGTCGGCCGTGGGCAGGTCGATCTTGTTCAGTACCGGCACCACCTCCAGGCCCTGCTCGACCGCGGTGTAGCAGTTGGCGACCGACTGCGCCTCCACGCCTTGCGCGGCGTCGACCACCAGCAGCGCGCCCTCGCAGGCGGCCAGCGAGCGGCTGACCTCGTAGGAAAAATCCACGTGGCCGGGGGTGTCGATGAAATTCAGATGATAGGTGTTGCCGTCCAGCGCCTGGTACGGCAGCGACACCGACTGCGACTTGATGGTGATGCCGCGCTCACGCTCGATCGGATTGGTGTCCAGCACCTGCTGCGCCATCTCGCGCTCGGTCAGGCCGCCGCACAGCTGGATGATCCGGTCGGCGAGCGTGGACTTGCCGTGGTCGATGTGGGCGATGATGGAAAAGTTGCGAATAAGGTCCATGAATACCGGCGCTGCCAGGCCCCCGCGGGCTCGTTGCACGACACGGCGCCGCCCGTAATGGGCGGCGCCAAACCGCGGATTATCGCATGGAACCGGGTCCGTGACCGGCCATCGATGACGAAGGCGCGGTCACGCGGACCATGTCAGTCCTGCTTGGGCACGCTGACGGTGATGAAGGCGGTGTTGCCGTGGCGATTGCGTACCAGCAGCATCACCGTGTCGCCCGGGTCGACGTTCTTGGTCAGACTCTTGAAATCCTTGACGCTGGTGACCCGGTTCTGGCCGACCATCAGGATCACGAAGCCCGAGCGCAGGCCGGCCTGCATGGCCTGGCGACCGTAGACATCACTGATGACCACGCCCTGGCCGTCCTTGATATCCAGTGCCTCGCGCTGGTCGTCGGTGATGTTCTCGACGTTGAAGCCCAGTGCGCTGCTGCCCGACACGGCCTTGTCGGTCGGATTGACGGACGAATACGAGCCCTCGTCGCGCGGCTTCTCGCCCAGCTTGACCTTGACCGTCTCGCTTTCGCCCTGATGGAACACCTTCAGGGACACCGTCGTCCCCGGCGCGGTGGAAGCGACCATCGGCGGCAGGTCCGCCGCGTTGAGGATCTCGCGGCCATTGAACGCCTGGATCACGTCACCGGTTTCCAGGCCGGCCTTGTCCGCGGGACTGCCATCGTTGACCTTGGCGATCAAGGCACCGCTGGCACTGGGCAAACCGAGGGCCTTGGCCTTCTTCGCATTCACCTGCTGAATCATCACGCCGATCATGCCGCGCGAGACATAACCCTTGGACTTGATCTGGCGCACCGCGTCCATTGCGATGTTGATCGGGATCGAGAACGACACGCCCATGTACCCGCCCGTGGACGAATAGATCTGCGAGTTGATGCCGACCACCTGGCCGTTGAGGTTGAACAGCGGACCGCCGGAATTGCCGTGGTTGATCGGCACGTCGGTCTGGATGAACGGCACGTCCGGCTGGTCGTTGGCGCCGAACGAGCGCCCCACGGCACTGACGATGCCCTGGGTGACCGTGTAGTCGAAATTGAACGGCATGCCGATCGCCAGCACCCATTGGCCGGGCTGTAGCGTCGACGAATCACCCAATGTCACCGTCGGCAGGTTCTTGGCATCGACCTTGAGCAGTGCGATGTCGTAAGGCTCGTCGGTGCCCACCACCTTGGCCGTAAACACCCGGCGATCATGCAGACGCACGGTGACCTTGTCGGCATTCTCGACCACGTGATTGTTGGTGAGAATGTAACCGTCGCTGGAAATGATGAAACCCGAACCGATGGAAATGTGTTCCCTGCCACCACGCGGCATCGGCTGGCCGAAGAAGCGGCGGAAAATGTCCGGCACGCCCGGCGGCAATTGCTGCGGACCGCGACGATGGTTTTGTGACGGAGGATTGTTGTGTGCACCGTCGTAGTACGCCTTCACGTGCACTACCGCCGGGGCGTTCTTTTTGACGATCTGGGTGAAGTCGGGCAATTGCGCCGCAAAGGCGCCTGCGGCGACCAGCATCAATGCCAGTCCGGCACCCAACCGGATGCTCATGCGTTTCATGGATGATTACCTCCTGTCAAAAAATTCCGGAGACACGCAATGGTGTTGCGCATTTCGATTGTCGGCCGGATGACAAAGTTCCCGGCATGCGGAAACATGGACCTGATTAGTCTTCTTCCTCAGCCTGCGTTTCCCTTCTCCCCTTGGGAGAAGGTGGCGCGAAGCGTCGGATGAGGGTCCGACCACGCAAGCAAAAATATTCAGTCGTACATTGGCACAGTTAAGCAAGGCGTACCCTCTCCCGCCCCTGCGGGGCACCCTCTCCCGGCGGGAGAGGGATTTCGCATGGCTGAGCTTTGAGGCTAATCAGGAACATGGATGAACGCGAAACAAAGCATAAACCATCATTGCGCAACGTCGTTGCGATGCATTGCGTGAAAGCGCGCATATTGCATTGACGGCAATATCCCGCCTGCGCGGCCGCGTGTGCCACGCATCAAATACAGCATTGAAACGGCGTGTGTGCGTCCGCGATCAGTGCGCCGTCTGCGACCACAACATGGGCTGGCGCTGCGCCGCATGACGCGGTGCCATCGACCACAGCTGGCGCATGACCTGGCGCGCTTCGCGCGTCGCCGCCGCCCGCGATCCCGGCAATGTCATGTAGGGACTCAGATGCTGCCCGTAACCACGTGGTTCGCCCGCAGGCATCGGGCCGGAGTAGAAATTGGCGGCCGCCGGTTGTGCCAACTGTGCGGCGGACGGCGATGCCGACAGCCAGCGCGGCACCTCCGGCGCGGCCATCGGCTGCGGCCGTGCCACCGATGTGGCCGGCTGCGCGGCAGCCACCCGGGCCTGGGTATCGGGTGCGGACACCGAAGCCGGGTTCATGCCCGGCCGCACCATCACCAGCGCCGCCACCGCCACGCCCGCGGCAATGGCTCCGCCGGCCGACCAACGCAACCAATGATGACCGCGTTTTTGACCGACGCTGCCATGGACGGCATTCGGTCCCATGGCGACACCGGCATCGGTATCGAGCTGCTGCATGACCTTGTCGACAAAGCCGTCATCGGCCAGCACGCAAACCTCGCGCCGCATGCCCTCGCCGATCAGGTGGTAACGACTCCAGGCGCCGCGCAAGGCGTCATCGCCGTCGACCCGGCGCAACAGGAAGCGGATCTGGTCCGGCCCCAACTCGCCGTCGGTCAACGCGGACAGGTTTTCAAGTTCGGCATGACTCATGGTGTCGACTCCTCGTGGCCGGGCAATAACGGCCGCAACTGCTGATCGATTGCCTCGCGGGCACGGAAAATACGTGAACGTACCGTGCCGATCGGGCAATCCATGGCCCCGGCAATCTCTTCGTAGCTGAGTCCGTCCACCTCCCGCAGGGTGATGGCGGTGCGCAGCTCCTCGGGCAAAGATTGGACCGTGGAAACCACGGTTTGTTCAATCTCCCGGCGCATCATTTCGTGCTCGGGCGTGGCGTTCTCGTACAGCCTTTCGGCGCTGGGCCCGTAAACGGCATCGTCGACGGCCACGTCATCATTGGGCGGACGTCGGCGCTGCGCCACCAGGTGGTTCTTGGCCGTATTGACGGCAATCTTGTAGATCCACGTGTAGAACGCGCTGTCGCCGCGGAACGAATGGATCGCCCGCCAGGCACGCACGAAGGTTTCCTGCGCCACGTCCTGACACTCGCTGCGGTCGGACACATAGCGCGAAATCAGGCCCACGATCTTGTGCTGGTACTTGCGCACCAGCAGGTCGAAGGCCCGCGAATCACCTTTTTGTACACGCTCCACGAGCGCGCGATCGACTTCTTTTTCGCCCATCCGGGCCTGTCTCCCTTGACGCGGACGAGTGCCACACGCCGTTGTAGGACTGCAAAGACGGCATCGAAGTTCACCACGACGCCCACTTCAGGGTACATGGAGGCTCGCCATGAATCCGTCAAGCCGCCTTCACCGATCCGCCACGGACAAGCTTACGCGCTGTCGTGCGCCTGACCCATCAAGCGGTGCCGCTCGGCCAGCAGGGTGTCAAAGGCATTGCGCGCCAGCGGGCGGCAAAAAAGATAACCCTGCAACTCGTCGCACTGGTGTTGGCGCAGAAACGCGAAATGCGCCTCGGTTTCCACGCCTTCGGCGACGACGGCGCGGTTCAGGCCGTGGGCCATGTCGATGGTGGCCTTGACGATGGCCTCGTCATCGGGATCGACACCGATGTTGCGCACGAAGCTCTGGTCGACCTTGATGCGGTCGGCAGGCAGGTTGCGCAGATAGTCCAGCGACGACTGGCCGGTGCCGAAATCGTCGATGGCCACATGGCAACCGATCTCGTGCAATGCATGCAGGTTGTCGGCCAGGTGCGGCACCGACTTGACGCTGATGCTTTCGGTCACCTCCAGCTCCAGACTGCCCGCCGGCAGTTCGGCCTCGCGCAGGGCCGAGCGCACCAGCTCGGGCAGGTTCGGCTGCATCAGCTGCAACACCGACAGGTTCACGCCCACCCGCAACGGCAGGTCGTAACGCTTGTTCCAGCGGGCCGTGGCGTCGCAGGCCTGGCGCAGCACCCACTCACCGATGCTGATGATCAGACCGGTTTCCTCGGCCAGCGGGATGAAAAAACCGGGACTGATCATGCCCAGCTCGGGATGCTCCCAGCGCACCAGCGCCTCCATCCCGACGATGTCCTCGGTCTCGGTGTTGACCTGCGGCTGGTAGACCACCCGCAGCTCGCCGTTGCCCTCGGCGTGGCGCAGGCGGCTTTTCAACGCCATGCCATGTTCCTGGGCATATTCGGGGCTGACTTCGTAGATCTGGAAGTTGTTGCGGCCCTGGTGCTTGGCCGCGTACATCGCCTCGTCGGCATGCTTGAGCAGGGTCTGCGCGTCGCCGGCATCGTCGGGAAAGAAGCTCAGCCCCATCGACGCGGTCACCTGCAGTTCGGTGCCGTCCTCGAGGTAGAGCGGCGTCTCCATCACCTGCACGATTTTTTCGGCTACGCGCAGCACGTCGTCGTTCTTCACGATATGTCGCAGCACGACGGTGAACTCGTCGCCGGCATAGCGCGCCACCGTGTCGGAAGCGCGGATGCTGCTGCACAGGCGCTCGGTGACCGTACGCAGCACCTGGTCGCCAGCGGCATGGCCATAGGTGTCGTTGATCGCCTTGAAGCGGTCGAGGTCGACGAACAGCACGGCGAAGCACTCGCCGTTGCGGCTCGCCTCGCGGATGATGGTGTCCAGCCGGTCGTTGAACAGCAGGCGATTCGGCAGCCCCGTCAAGGCATCGACCAGGCCTTCCGCGCGCCCCTGTTCGCGGGTGCGGCCCAGCTCGAGCATCTGCGCGAAGCGCGCCGCAGCGCAGCGCAGCACCGGCTCGATGATGCCCATTTCGCCGAAGCCACGCCGACTGCCGGCCAGCATCGCGCCAAGCACGTTGTGGCGCTCGTCGTACAACGGCAGGCCGGCAAAACCGGCCAGGTCGAGTTTTTGCAGCAGCGGGTCCATCGACGCCAGCCGTTTCGCATCGGAACGGTACAGGATCGGTTTGCCGCCCAGCACCAGTTGCAGCGAGCTCTGCAGTTGCGCCGGAGGCCACTGCGAGTCCTCGCCGTTCCAAAGTTGCAGCATCTGGGTCGGTACCTCGGCGCCGTCCTGGCGTGCCGACCAGACCGCCAGGTAATCCAGCCCCAGCTCGTCGAACAGCAGGCGGCCGGCGGCGATCTGCGCATCGACGCCGCTGGTCGAGGCGAAGATGCGCGACAGCAGCGACAGCGCGGCCTCGGCCCGCAGGTCGGCGCGGTCGCTGCGGAACATCAGCGCCAGCGCCTGGCGACCGCCATGCCGGATGCCGCGGACGCTGGCCTGGCCGGTATCGACACCTTGCGCCGACTTGCGCTGGCAGGGGTACCAGTTGCGATTGGCCTCGGCCAGAACCTGGTCGGTCGCGATGCCTTCGAAGCGCAGCACCTCGGCCAGTGCCAAGCCTTCCCATTGGCTGGCATGCATGCGGCTGTGCCGGGCCACCGTAGGGCTGACTTCAAGCAGACGCAGGGTCTTGGCGTCGACAATCAGCCACTCGCAATCGCCCTCCTCGAAGACGTAGCGGTAATCCTCCTGCCCGCCATTGTCCGGCGCGGCCACCACGGTACGCGCTCGCAAGCCGTTGCCGGCCTGCGAACGCCGCCAGCGCGGTATCAGCTCGCTGCTGATCTGGGCGGCGGAAAGCCAGTCGGTGATCCCGGCCGGCAGCCCGGCGGGGCTGAACGTGGCTTCCTCGGCCAGCACCGCGATCAGTGTCGTCTCGGCACCGCCCGGCAACCGACGCAACTGCTCGCAACTGCTGCGCGCCTGCTGCTCGTCGCCGGCCAGCACCACCACCATCAACTGCAGCGGCGGCAACGGCGGGCGCCCCTCCAGCAGGATGGCTGCATGGGAAACATCCCGTGCGCTGTGAATCTGCGGATAGCCCGCCTGGTCGAGCGCGTCGAACAGGCTGCGGCGCAATTCGCGCTGGGCCGCGACCACGAGGATGCCGGAATTCATGTGCATGCCTCTCTCAAACCAGCCACCGGCCATCGCGCAGGCGCAGGCGCCGCGGCTGGCTGTCCTCGTTGCCCA
>DASSKC010000041.1:0-68310 GCA_035690885.1 Oleiagrimonas sp.
GCGCCAGCAACTGGGCGAGGATGCTTTTCCCAAGCCGGCGCGGGCGTATCTGAACGACTGGGCGGGGGACGAGCGCGGCTGGTTGCGCAAGTATTACCCGCCCGGCGATGACGAACCGCATTACGATCTGGCGCCGGCCACGGAGAAAGCCATTCGCTGGCTGGATTCGCTGCACGGCCAGCGCTTCATCGGTGCCGAGTCGCGCTTGCTGACGATTTTCGACTTGCTGCACGACATTGCCGAAGGCACGGAGTCGGACCCGCGCGTGCGTCTGGACGAGTTGCAGCGGCGCAAGCAAGGCATCGAGCAGGAGATCGAGGAGATCGAGGCCGGCCATGTGCGTTTGATGGACGCCACGCGTCTGCGCGAGCGCTTTTTGCAGGTGTCGGACACGGCTTACGGCTTGCTCGCCGATTTTCGCCAGGTGGAACAGAACTTCCGCTCGCTGGATCGGCAGGTGCGCGAAAAAGTGGCCGGCTGGGAGGGCGGCAAAGGCGACATGCTGGAGGAGGTGTTCGGCGAGCGTGATGCCATTGCCGAGTCCGATCAGGGCCGCAGTTTTCGCGCGTTCTGGGATTTTCTGATGTCGCCGGCGCGCCAGGAAGAGCTGTCCGCGCTGCTGGAAAAGGTGCTGACCCTGGATGCCGTGCGCGAGCTGGAACCCGATCCGCGCTTGAAGCGCGTGCATTACGACTGGCTGGATGCCGGCGAGGTGACGCTGCGTACGGTGGCGCGCCTGTCGCAGCAGTTGCGTCGCTATCTGGACGATCAGGCGTGGCTGGAAAACCGCCGCATCATGCAGTTGATTCACACTGTGGAGCAGCACGCACTGGCCTTGCGCGAGGCACCGCATGATGCGCCCGGCATGACGCTGGACGATACCGCGCCCGCGCTCAACCTGTCCATGGAGCGACCGCTGTTTCGCCCGCCGGTGAAACCACGGATTGCCGAAGGTCCGCTGCTGTCAGGCGATGCCGATCTGGATGCCGCGGCGCTGTTCGACCAGTTTCATGTCGACCGCGCGGCGCTGGCGGCGACCTTGCGCCGGAGCTTGCAAACGCGCGACCAGATCAGCCTGGCCAATCTGCTCGAAGAATATCCGCTGAAACGCGGCTTGGCAGAGCTGGTGGCGTGGCTGGCGCTGGCCGCCGACGATCCCGATGCCGTCATCGACGATACGCGCCATGCCACGCTGGACTGGTGCGATACCCAAGGCGTGCCGCGCCGCGCTACCGTGCCCGAGGTGATCTTCACTCGCCATGCCCATGACTGACACCGACGCCTCCGCCGAACTGTCCACCGTGTTGATCGCCTTGTTCAAGGGCGTGCTGTATCGCGACCGACAGGAAACCACCTGGCAGCAATTGATGACGCTGCACAACCGCGTGCGCGACTACGTGCGCGTGCTGTCGCTGGATCTGGTACTCGATGACGCCGAGGGCTATGCCTACCTCAAACAGGTGACCGGCGATGAGTCGGCGGAAACCGTGCCGCGACTGGTGGCCCGCCGCCAGCTGTCCTATCCGGTCAGCCTGTTGCTGGCGCTGCTGCGCAAGAAGCTGGCCGAGCACGATGCCGGTGGCGGCGATCCGCGGCTGATCCTGAGCGTGGCGGAGATCGTCGAACTGGTACGCCTGTTCGTGCCCGACACCGCCAACGAGGCGCGCCTGGTCGACCGCATCCAGACCGACATCAACAAAATCGTCGAGCTGGGTTTTTTGCGCAAGTTGCGCGGCCAAGACGGACGCTACGAAGTGCGCCGCATCCTGCAATCGTTCGTCGACGCGCAATGGCTGGGCGAGTTCGAGCAACGCCTGGCCGCCTACCGCGAGCACAACGCATGAGTGCGGGCACCCAGGATCTGGATTTCGCCACGTCCAACGCGCAGGCGGGGTTTCGTCTGCAGCGTCTGGAGGTGCTCAACTGGGGAACGTTCGACAAGCAAGTCTGGGCGCTCGACCCGCACGGCGACAACAGCCTGCTGACCGGCGACATCGGCTCGGGCAAATCGACCCTGGTCGATGCGGTGACCACCTTGCTGGTGCCGGCCCAGCGCATCACCTACAACAAGGCCGCCGGTGCCGAAAGCCGCGAGCGCTCGCTGCGCTCGTACGTGCTCGGCTATTACAAATCCGAACGCGGCGAAACCGGACTGGCGGCCAAGGCCGTGGCCCTGCGCGACCACAACAGCTATTCGGTCATCCTGGGGCATTTTTACAACGCCGGTTACGACCAGCATGTGACCCTGGCGCAGGTGTTCTGGATGACCGACCGGTCTGGCCAGCCGGATCGCTTTTACGTGGTCGCCGAGCATGCGCTGACCCTGGCCGGGGATTTCGGCGACTTCGGTGCCGACATCAACGCCTTGCGCAAACGTCTGCGCAAGCGCGAACACGTGCAGTTGTTCGACACCTTCCCCGGCTACGGCGCCGCCTTCCGCCGCCGCTTCGGCATCGACGAACAGGCCATGGAGCTGTTCAACCAGACCGTGTCGATGAAGTCGGTCGACAACATCACGCGCTTCGTGCGCGACCACATGCTCGAGGCATTTCCCGTCGCCGAACGCATCGACGCGTTGATGCATCACTTCGACGACCTGAGCCACGCCCACGAAGCGGTGATCGATGCGCGCCGACGCATCGAAGCGCTGACGCCGCTGGTCGCCGACCTGAACCAGCACACCGAGCGCGAACAACAAGCCGCCCAATTGCGCCAAAGCCGCGACGCGTTGCGGCCGTGGTTTGCCGGTTTGAAAGTCGACCTGCTGGACAAGCGTCTGGCCAACCTCGCCGACGAAGCCGGGCGCCTGGCACAAAAACGCGCGACGCTGACCACGCAACGCCGCGAAGGTCTGGCTCGGCGCGATGAACTCAAGCAAGCCATCGCGGCCAATGGCGGCGATCGCCTGCAACGCCTCAAAGCCGAGCAGGATACCTGCCGCCAGCGCAAGCAACAAAAGCAGCGCCGCGCCGAGCAATACCGCGACCTGGCCACGACCCTGGCCCTGCCCGATGCCATCGACCTGGACGCGTTTCTTGCCAATCGCAAGCAACTCGACCGCCAGCGCAGCGCGCTCGAGGACCAGCAGGTCGAACGCCAGAATCGCATCAACGAAATCGGCGCCGAACTGCACAGCCTCAAGCAGCAACACGGCGAACTGGATACCGAGCTCACCTCGCTGCGCCAGCGCCGCTCCAACATTCCCGGCCAGGTATTGGCCATCCGCAACGCGCTGTGCGAAGCGCTCGATCTGGATGCCGCCGAGCTGCCCTTCGTCGGTGAATTGCTGCAAGTGCCCGAGAACGAACGCGACTGGGAAGGTGCCATCGAGCGCCTGCTGCACAGCTTCGGTCTGTCGCTGCTGGTCCCCGACGCGCTGTACGGCAAGGTCGCCGCCTGGGTCGACCAGACTCGCCTGCGCGGCCGGCTGGTGTACTTCCGGGTCCGCGACAAGGCTGGCGCACCGCCCAAGGTCGGTCCCGACTCCCTGGCGCGCAAACTCAAGATCCATCCCGACAGCGCGTTCTATCCGTGGCTGGAAAACGAGCTGGCGCATCGCTTCGATGTCACCTGCTGCGACAACCTGGAGCAGTTCCGTCGCGAGGCGCGCGCGATCACCCGCGCCGGCCAGATCAAGGCGCGTGGCGGTCGTCACGAAAAAGACGATCGCCATCGCATCGACGATCGCAGCCGCTACGTGCTCGGTTGGGACAACCAGGCCAAGATCGACGCCCTGCAGGCCGAGGCCGATGCCTTGTCCCGACGCGGCCAGAAGCTGGCCGAGCAATACGCCACCTGGGAAACCGGCCGCAAGGCCCTGGACACGCGTCTGCGCAAGCTCGATCAATTGGCCGTGTTCACGGAATTCGCCGAGCTCGACTGGCGCCCGCTGGCCGCCGAACTGGAGCGACTCGACGCCGAACGCCGCGATCTGGAAGCGGCCAGTGACGTGCTCAAGGAGCTGGAGCATCAGCTGGCGACACTGGAAGATGCACTCAAGGGCACCGACGCCGCGCTCGACGAACAAGGCAAACTCGAAGGCGCCAACCAGACCAAGACCGACACGGCACAAACCTTGCGCGATGAAAACCAGGCGACCATGGAAACGGCCAGCGATACCGACCGCGTCTGCTTCCCCGCGCTGGCCGACTGGCATGCCGAAGCGCTGCCCGAACGCACCTTGACGGTGGAGTCGTGCGACCATCAGCAAAGCGATCTGCGCGACTGGCTGCAGCAGCGCATCGACCAGCACGACAAGCAACTCAAGGTCTTGAGCGAACGCATCATCCGCGCCATGCAGCACCATCGCACCGAATGGCCGCTGGAAAGCCGCGAAGTGGATGCGACCTTGGCCGCCGGCGACGACTACCGCGCCATGCTGGACGCACTCACAAGCGATGACCTGCCGCGGTTCGAAAGTCGCTTCAAGCAACTACTCAACCAGAACACCATTCGCGAGGTCGCCGCCTTCCACGGCCAGCTGGGCAAGGAGCGCCAGGCCATTCGTGAGCGCATCGACATCATCAACCGTTCGCTGGAAGGCATCGACTACAACCCCGGCCGCTACATCGCCCTGCTCGCCGAAACTAGCCCCGACCCCGAGGTCCGCGCCTTCCAGCAAGACCTGCGTGCATGCACCGAAGGCGCGCTCGGCGACAACGAGGAAACGCAGTACACCGAGCAGAAATTTCTCGAGGTCAAACACATCATCGAACGTTTCCGCGGCCGCGAAGGCACCAGCGATCTGGACAAGCGCTGGACGCGCAAGGTCACCGACGTGCGCAACTGGTACGTGTTTTCCGCCGCCGAACGCTGGCGCGAAGACGACAGCGAGTACGAGCACTATTCCGACTCGGGCGGTAAATCCGGTGGCCAGAAAGAGAAGCTCGCCTACACCATTCTGGCCGCGAGTCTCGCCTACCAGTTCGGACTGGAATGGGGCGAGCAGCGCTCGCGATCATTCCGTTTCGTGGTCATCGACGAGGCCTTCGGCCGCGGCTCCGACGAATCGGCACGTTACGGCCTGGAGCTGTTCAAACGGCTCAACCTGCAACTGCTGATCGTCACGCCGCTGCAAAAGATCCACATCATCGAGCCGTTCGTGGCCAGCGTCGGCTTCGTGCACAATCGCGACGGCCGCCAATCGCTGGTACGCAACCTCAGCATCGAGGAGTACCAGAACGAAAAGGCCGCGCGCCAACAGTAGGTCGGGTTGGCTTCATCAACCCGACACCCAACACAACGTTGGGTTGATGAACCCAACCCAACCTACACGACTGCGCGACGCGGCAGCCACCCGTTGCGGACGGGGACGTCCGCACACGCACTCCCAGGCTTTTCGAACCCGTCCGATTACACTGCAAACACCATGAGCTGGACCACGCCCACCGACTTGCGCGCCCAACTGCAACGCCGCTGGCAACGCGGCGATATCCTGCGTGCGCGCCTGACTGGCGAGCCCCTGTTCCCGCTCACATTGCGCCTGCGCAAACCCGCCGCGCGCGATCTCAGTGAACACTTTGCCGCGGTCGCCGAATGGGTCGACACGCTGCGTCATGACGCCAAGGCTCACGGCTATACGGTGCACTGGCGCGCTCATCACCACCGCCTGCACGGCACCAATGCCCTGCCCGATGCCATCACCGTCGATACCGAAACCGACGCCCTGCGCTGGCTGGGTCGACAACGCGATGCCGAACACTTCGCACAATTGACAGACGTGACCTTGGAGCGGTTCCCCGAACTGCACCCATGGCTGACCCGCCGACCACTTACCGCCCTCGAGCACGCGCCGACATGGCAAAACTTGCTGACGGTGCTGACTTGGTTTCAGGCCCATCCACGCCCCGGCGTGTACCTGCGTGAACTGGACATCCCCGGCATCCACACCAAGTTCATCGAAACCCACCGCGGTCTGCTGGCCGAATTGCTCGATGCCGTACTGCCCGCCACGCTGATCGACGCCAACGCCACCGGCATACGCGGTTTCAACCGCCGCTACGGCCTGCGCGACAAACCGGCTCAGGTCCGCCTGCGCCTGCTCGACCCGCAGCTCGCGATGGGCGGTTTCACCGACCTGACCGTGCCGGCCGCACAACTGGCGCGACACGATCCCGGCGCCGGCACCGTCTTCGTCACCGAGAACGAGATCAACGGCCTGGCCTTCCCGGATGTCGCCGATGCACTGGTGATCTTCGGCCTCGGCTACGGCGTCGACGTGCTGCGCGAGCTACCTTGGTTGGCTCACAAGCGCATCTTCTACTGGGGCGACATCGACACCCACGGCTTCGCCATCCTCAACCGCTTTCGGCACACCTTTCCCGACGCACGCTCGCTGCTCATGGACCGCGCCACACTGGAGGCACACCGACAAGTGTGGGGCCACGAAGACCAACGCAAACGCTTCACCGGCGAGCTCGTGCGCTTGACCGACGCCGAGCAATCCGTGTTCCAAACATTGAAACAAGATCAACTGGCACCCGCACTACGCCTGGAGCAAGAGCACATCCGCCAGGGCTGGCTGCTTGACGCCTTGCGTGAGCTTTGACTTGCGGGATGCCGCAAAGAACTGAATGTCCCGGCCTGCGATTCGCAACTTCCGCAGCTTCCGCATCATCATTGCACGGTACGGCGCACGGTCTTGCGCTTGGCGTAGTGCCGCGCGATGAAGGCGCCGACCATGATCTGCATCTGGTTGTAGATCATCACCGGCAGCAGCATGGCGCCGAACGCGCTTGACGCGAACAGGACCTTGGCCATCGGGGCTCCGGCGGCGAGACTTTTCTTGGAGCCGCAGAACACGATGGTGATTTCGTCTTCCTTGTTGAAGCCCAGCAGGCGCGCGCCAAGACAGGTCACGACCAGTGCCACGCTCAGGAACAAGGCGCAGATGGCCAGCAGCCCGCCCAGCACCGGCAGCGGCGTGTGCTGCCACAACCCGGCCACGACCGAGGCGCTGAATGCGGTGTAGACGATCAGCACTATGGAGCCCTGGTCGAACAACGACACCACCGCCGGGTGCTGCTTGACCATGCCGCCCAGCCAGCGCTGGCCGCACAAGCCGATGACGAACGGAAGCAACAACAGCAAGACGACTTCGCCGACGGCATGCCAGGAGACGCCGTGGTGGCCGGAGCTCATCAACATGGCCACCAGCAACGGGGTCACGAACACGCCCAGCAAGTTCGAGCCGGAGGCCGAACAGATTGCCGCCGACACGTTGCCGCGCCCCATCGAGGTCATGGCAATCGACGATTGCACGGCCGAAGACACCATGCACAAAAACACCACGCCGACGTAAATGTCCGGCGTCACCAGCGGCTCCAGCAGCGGGCGGAATGCCAAGCCCATGAGCGGAAACAGGACATAGGTGCTGCCCAGGATCAGCAGGTGCAGTCGCCAGTGGGTGATGCCTGCCAGCACCTCGCGGCGTGACAACTTCAACCCGTGCAGGAAAAACAGCATGGCAATGGCGACATCGGTCAGATGACTGAACACGGGCGCGGCCCAGCCCCGCGCCGGCAGAAAACTGGCCAGCGCAATGGCCGCCAGCAACATCCAGGTGAAGCGATCGGGAAGCCATTTTTTCCACATGCGATACATCCTTTGCGCGAACCCGGCCCACCAGGCAACGCTGCGTGACACGCCCATTCAAGGGCACGACATGTGATAAGTAAATTGATATCTTTCTATCGATTGATAAACTATTCAAATGAATGTGACGCTTCGCCAATTGCGCACGTTTCTCGTCGTCGCGCAGACGCGTCATTTCCGTCTGGCCGCCGAACGCCTGCATCTGACCCAACCGGCCATCAGTCGTCATGTGGCCGATCTCGAGGCCGAGCTGGGCCTGGGGTTGTTTGACCGCAACACGCGCGAGGTCCATCTCACCGCCGCCGGCGAACGCCTGCAGGGCGCTTTGGCGCCACTGCTCGACCAGCTCGATACGCTGCTGACCCAAACGCATGCCGAGAGTGAAGGTTTGCGTGGCACCGTGCGCATGGCCGCCGGCCCGACGCCGTCGGCCGAACTGGTGCCTCCGTGCCTGGCGCGTTGCGCACGCGACTACCCGGAACTGCGCGTGCTGTCGCGTGATCGCGTGCAAACCGAGGTCATCGCCGCCGTGCTTGCCGGCGATGTCGACTTCGGCATGGCCATCGACCCACCTGCAAGCCGTGAATTGCATGTCGAAACCGTTCTCCACGATCCGTTCGTGCTGGTGTGCCGCCATGATCATCCGCTGGCTGCATTGTCGCGCGTGGGATGGAAGCGGTTGCGCCACGAGCCGCTGATACTGCTCGACCACAGCTCCGGCAGTCGGCGCTTGATCGATGCTGCCTTCGCCGAACACCAGATCGACGTGCAACCCACCCAGGAAACCGGCCACACCCACACCGCCTTCCGCATGGTCGCGGCAGGACTTGGCTGCACCGTGACACCCGGCTTGTCGGCTCCGCTGACGCCGCAACTGGTGACGCGCCCGCTGATGCCCGTCGTGCGCCGCGCAGTGACGCTGGTACGGCGCAAGGATCGTTCACTGACACCCGCGGCCGAACGGGTCTGGACGCTGATGCGCGAAGTCTCCGCTGAACGTGGCGGGTGACAAGCGCAATTCCGGATTGCGCCTTCAGCGGACCGGCCGGGTTCGTTCCTGATTGCGCCGATACCGCCACGCACCCGAACTTGTCACAAGGCCCGGGTGCCATGGCGCACCTCAAGTTTTCCCGCCCTCAGCCGATAGTTGCGTGCACGGTCGCTTCGATGCGGCTTTCACCCACCGGTCGACACATCTGCGCTCGACGAGCGGCATCCGATACCTGTCGCGACGCCGTGCTGCCGTCATCGCATTCTGAAACGGGAAACCTGATGAAAATCAAGAAAGTCATGTCGCTTTTTTCCAAGTCGATGAACCTCTCCGTCAAGGCTCGTCTGACAGGTGTGCTGGTGATGCTCGGCGTCATGCTGGTACTCGGCGCCGTGGTTGGTCTGGGCATGATGTCCTGGCAAAACAACGGCATGCAACGCAGCTACGAGCGCGCGATGGTGCCGGCCGAACTGCTGGGCCAGCTTCGCGCCAAATCCCTGCTCAATTTCACGGTGCTCAACGAAGCCGCCGGCCTCATCGGTCGCCCGGACCAGGTCAAGCAAAAGGTCATCCAGTCGAAAAAGATCCACGACGAGATCGAAGCCACCAGCGCCAAGCTGGACAAGATCCCGATGAGCAAGGACATCGAGGCCAAATACAAGAAATTCGTTGCCTCGAACGAAAGCTACAGCAAGGGACTGACGAGCATCTACGACGCCCTTGCCGATGGCTACAAGGGCACCGGCAACATGGTTCAGATGCAGATACGCCCGCAGCTGATGATGCGTGTGTATGCGCTCAACAAGCTGATCGAGGCCCAGGGCGCACAGATGCACCAGATCTACACCAACCAGGTGGATCGTTATCAGACGGTGCGCTTCATCGTGCTTGTCGGCCTGCTTCTGGGGCTGATTGTGGCAGCCGTGGTATCCGTATTGCTGGTGCGCTCGCTGACCGGCACGCTCAAGGAACTGTCCGACGTTGCCTACGCCATCGCCGACGGCAAGCTGGGCCACGACATCAAGGTCAAGCGACATGACGAACTGGGCCGGCTGCTCGAGGCATTTCGCGTGATGGACAAGCGCCTGGTGACCATCGTCGGCGAGGTCCGTCACGGCTCCGATGCCGTCAGCACGGCGTCGCAACAGATCACGCGCGGCAATGAAGGCCTCAGCCAACGCACCCAGGAGCAGGCTTCCAGTCTGGTCGAAACGGCTTCATCGATGGAGGAAATGACCTCCACGGTGAAGCAAAGTGCCGACAATGCGAACCATGCCGATCAGCTGGCACGCAGTGCGCGCGAGCGCGCCGAACACGGCGGCAACGTGGTCAGGGAGGCCGTCACCGCGATGGCGGAAATCGACGCGGCCAGCAACAAGATCAGCGACATCGTGCGTCTGATCCAGGACATCGCCTTTCAGACCAACCTGCTGGCGCTGAATGCGGCGGTCGAGGCCGCGCGTGCCGGCGAGCAAGGCCGCGGTTTTGCCGTGGTTGCCAGCGAAGTGCGCAATCTCGCACAGCGCAGCGCCGATGCCGCCACCGAGATCAAGGGACTGATCAACGACAGCGAGGACAAGGTCCGCACCGGCTCGACGCTGGTCAACCAATCCGGCGAGGCACTCTCGGAGATCGTCACCAGCGTCAAGAAGGTCACCGACATCGTGGCCGAGATCGCGACCTCCAATCAGGAGCAGTCCGTGGGTATCGATCAGGTCAGCCGCGCCGTGAACCAGATCGAGGAAATGACCCAGCAGAACTCCTCCCTGGTCGAGCAAGCCTCATCGGCGGCGCACGCCATGCACGACCAGGCCGTGAAGTTGTCGCGCCAGGTGGCGTTCTTCAAGATCAATGACAGTGCGGATGCGGACCAGCCTGAAACACCGATCGCGCATGCCGCCGAACCGGACGACGACGTGGCACGCGCCACCGAGGCCGTGTTCGCCCCCATCCGCGAACAGGGCTCCGTGAACATCAGTCGTGTCGATACGGTCGAGGACGACTGGAAGGAGTTCTGACCCCGGACGTCCCCTGCACCCGCGGATGGCAGGGGAATTCGGCGACACGCGACGACCGGGCCTCGCAAGATCCGCCTTCTTTGCATTGCACAGATACAACAAGGCCGCCAGGACAGCAGGTGTCGTGGCGGCCTTGTTGGTCTTGTTGTTCGTCCAGGGCAAAGCGTGGCGCGTTTACCAGGCGCGGACGTTGACGATGGCGACGGTGATCCTTTCCATCGTGGGGCGGTAGCGGAACAAGCGCCCCAGGTTGAACTGCAACGACTTGCCCGGCGTGATGTTGGACGTACCGGCCGGCCATGCCTTCTTGCTGGCAATAACGTCACCGGCGGAGTTCTTGGCCACCACGAGAATCTGTGCCGAAGCCGGGGTAGCGCAGTGGTTGACCAGCTCGCCGACCACACCCACGCTATGCCCGACGGCACCCTTGACGCGGAAATTCTGGACCGAAAAATCGGAGGCCTTGCAGGCGGCATGACCGCACGCCGGAAGCAGCAAAAGCAAGGCAGCGGGAAGAAGAAATTTTTTCACGGGGAGACTCCATCGTTGGCGGTAGCGACAGGGAATCTCGAAAAACCACCCATTTGTCCGTCATTGCCGCGAAAGCAGGAATCCGGTGTCTTCAAGCCTTTGACGCCAAAGACACCGGGCCCGGCCTGCGCTGAGGTGACGGGGGTTGTTCGAGGCCCCTTGCAGGGATTACACCCTTTTATCGGCGCACCAACGGAAAACTTTAGAAGGCCTCGACCGCTGTCACGACCAACGCGCCTCAGACTTCGCCCAGCGACTCCTGCACCTGTCGCGCCCAACCAACGCTGTGCCGATAGGCGACTTCATAGTGCTGGGCGTCGACGATCCAGGCGAGGCGATCAAACTCGCCTTCGCTGTAGTGCTCGACTTCCGCCAGAACCTCGCCCGTCGCGCCCTCGCGCCGCAACAGCGCGTTCTTGAGCGGCTGACTCAGCGGCATTTCCCGAACAAGCGACTCCATGTCCATGTCCAGCAGCGCATCCAGATGCGACAGCAGACCGACCACGAAGCAGTTCATCGGGTCGCCGCGGCCGGAAATCTCGGCCAGTACCTCGCACATGCGGCCGCGAACCAGCATCAGACGAGTCAGCTCGGCCGGCTTGCCTGCCACAGGCTCCACCAGAAGCATGTACGTCCAGCGCTTGAGCTCGTTGGTCCCCATCAGCGATATCGCCTGCCACAGCGAATCGATCTCGCGCTGCAGGCCGCTGGCGGCGGAGTTGATCCCCTTGAGGATGCGGTAGGCCAGGCTGGGGTCCTTGACCGCAATCGCCTCAAGCTCCATGGGCGTCGTGTTCACCCGGTTCAACTCCGCCAGAAGCTCCAGAAGAAGCAATCGGTTGGGCGGAATTTCCGCTTCGCGAGAAGGGCTCCCGTGGGCAAGGAAATCACCTTTGAGATAATCGGCTCGGGCCGCGACGCAACGCTCCAATTGCGTCATGTCATCGACGCCGTCAATGCGTACGCGAACACCCGCGGAATGAAAACGCCGCACGTTGTCGACAAGCGAGGCATCGCCCAGCTCATCAAGCTCCAGGGCCACGACCTCGACATGTTCAAGAAATGCGTCAAGACCGTCCAGCTCGAGATCGCGCACGCGCAGTGCCAACTTCTGACCGTTGCTGATCAACTCACCGAGCTTGAGCATCACGCCCGACGAGAGGGCCGCGGCGGCATCCACCTCGAGCAGGTATTTCGAGCCGAGCGCCCTCAAGGTCGGTGAACAAAGCAGCACCGATATCTCGACACGCAAGAACATCGGCACTCTCGCGGCACGTCCGTCCTGGTAGATGTCGGCGTACTCGCCGATGATGTCGCTGGCCGCCAGGAAATCCGACAAGTCCAGATAGCCATTGTCGGACTCGTTGTTCAGAAGCAGTTCGAATGCCCCTACCTTCAGATCTTTCGTGTAGATAGTCCGGCACGCCAAAAGGATGCCCAACTGTTCTTCCAGCGCCAATGCGTCACGTCCCGCTCTGGACATACTCATCGTTTTCAGCCCCTGTATGCGTTGTTCCGCGCGTTTTGGTTCAATGACCGGCGGACACACGCGCAATGATTTTCATCATCACGCCAAAGTGTACACAGTGTGACCGCGCAACTTGAAGCGGTCGCTTACGTAAGTGAAGTTCTCCGAGTGCCCGGCAAAAAGAAGCCCGTCGGGCTTGAGATACCTGGCCATGTGGGACAGTACCCGGCGTTGCGTATCTGCATCAAAATAGATCATGACGTTGCGACAGAATATGGCGTCGAAAAGACCGGTCAGCGGCCATGTATCTTCGACAAGATTGAGTTTGGAAAATTCGACACGTGTCG
Source organism: Oleiagrimonas sp. (assembly GCA_035690885.1). Classification (GTDB taxonomy): domain Bacteria; phylum Pseudomonadota; class Gammaproteobacteria; order Xanthomonadales; family Rhodanobacteraceae; genus Oleiagrimonas. The sequence continues at coordinate 12,949 of DASSKC010000041.1, forward strand.
CAATTTTCGAATCCATTCGCGCATACCCGTTATTGCGCCCGTTGCCGCGTTTGAAAAAATGTTTTCGACGCGTCTCGTCAATGGCCTCGATTTGTTTCAGCGGGTAGATACCAGACCTGGCAATCTCCAGTGCGCGAGTATCCACATCGGTGGCCACTACCCGGACATCGGCCATGTCGCCGAGCTCCTCGATCAGCAACATGGCGATGGAATAGGGCTCCTGTCCGGTGGACGCGGCGGCGCTCCACACGCGCACCGGACCTCGGCGAGCGGCAACGTGCTCGGCCAAAAGCGGGAAATGATGCGCTTCGCGGAAAAACGACGTGAGATTCGTGGTCAGCGAGTTGGTGAAAACCTCCCATTCGAGTGACGCCACGTCTTGGTCGAGGCGCTGCAGATAGGCACTGAAACTTGTCAGATGCAGTTCGCGGATGCGTCTGGCAACACGACCGTAAACCATGTCCCGCTTGTGCTCGGCAATGACGATGCCCGCACGCTTGTAAATCAAGGCGCGAATTTTCTGGAAGTCGCGATCATCAAAGGCGATGTCGCGCGACAACGCTCCGGGCACCTCGATGTCAGCGTGTTTTGGCTGTGCAAGTGACAACAGGGCTCTCCTGGACTGACTAAGGAGCAGACAGCTGGCCGGTGACGGTCGCGATCGTTCGGGTGCCGTCAAAAGCCGGTTTGATTCAAGCATCGGAGGATCGGGATCTCGCGCGTTGTCGGCAACGCTCGATCACTGAAGACATGTCATTCAATGCTCGTTTCGTCGACCAGAGCCATCTCCTTGCTGGTGAGCAACTTCTCGATATCGACAAGAATCAGCATGCGATTGTCCAGACTGCCCAGGCCGTGGATGTAGTCCAGCGGCAGGCTGATGCCGAACTCGGGAGCGGGCTTGGTCTGCTCGGGCGTCAAGGTCATGACATCGGACACGCGATCGACGACCATTCCAACGACCCGATCAGCGATATTGACCACGATGACGACGGTCTGCACGTCATAGTCGGCATTCTGCAGGCGAAACTTTATCCGCAGATCGACGACGGGAACGATGACACCGCGCAGATTGGATACCCCCTTGATGAAGTCCGGGGCATTGGCGATGCGGGTTACATTTTCAAATCCGCGTATTTCCTGGACCTTCAGAATATCGATCGCATATTCTTCATCCCCCAGCGAGAAGACGAGAAACTGCCTGTTCTCGGCATTCGTATCGATGGCGTGTACGCTATTCATGACCATTCAGCCTGCTTTATGTGTTCATTGCCGTTGAAGCTCGACCGGGCGTGCCCGTCGATACCATTGGGTGTCACCAGGTCGTGCAGATTGTTGACGTCCAGGATGAGTGCCACGCTGCCATCACCGAGTATGGTCGCGGCCGAAATGCCCGGCACTTTCCGATAATTGGTTTCAAGGTTCTTCACCACCACCTGTTGTTGGCCGAGCAAGTCGTCGACCAGCACGGCGTAGCGCCGGCCGCGGGCTTGTACCACGACGGCGATGGCCTGCATCGGATCGGTCTTCGCATCCGGAACATGCAGCGCCGCGTGCACTGGCACCAACGGAAGATATTCGTCGCGAACCTTGAGCAATTGCTCGCCTCCCGTCATGGCGAACAGATCCTCCTCGCGCGGTTGCAATGATTCGAGAACCACGCTGACCGGCAAAATGAAGGTCTCGTTCCCGACCCTGACCAGCATGCCGTCGAGGATGGCGAGGGTCAGCGGCAAAACGATGCGCGTGGTGGTGCTCCGCCCCGGCTCCGACAGGATCTCGACATGACCGCCCATGGCCTCGATATTGCGCTTGACCACGTCCATGCCGACACCGCGACCGGAAACATCGCTGATGGTCGCGGCCGTCGAGAAGCCCGGTGCGAAAATGAGTTGCCACACTTCTTCGTCGCTCATGGCGTCACTGACGACCAGGCCGCGTTCACGCGCCTTGTCCATGATCGGTTGGCGGTGCAGCCCGTTGCCATCGTCCCGCACCTCGATCACGATGTTGCCACCCTGGTGCTCGGCGGACAATGTCAGCACGCCGGTACGCGGCTTGCCTTTGGCTTCACGGTCTTGCGGATGTTCGATGCCGTGATCGAGGCTGTTGCGCACCAGATGGGTCAACGGATCGATGATGCGCTCGGTCAGGCTTTTGTCGAGCTCGGTCGAACGTCCGGTCGTGACCAGTTCGACATCCTTGTCCAGCTTGCCGGCCAGGTCGCGCACCAGCCGCGGGAAGCGGCTGAACACGTAGTCCATGGGGACCATGCGCACGGACATCACCGCCTCTTGCAAATCACGCGCGTTGCGCTGCAGCTGGTTGATTCCGCTCAACAGGTTGTCGTTGTCATTGACACCGCTTTTGTCGGTCATCTGGTCGAGCATCGATTGGGTGATGATCAACTCGCCAACCAGATTGATGATGTTGTCGACCTTGGAGACCGGCACCCGGATGGAAGACTCGGCCGGTTTCTTGTGCCTGGCGACGCCACCGGCTTCCGGAGCATGGTTCAATGATTTCCCGGATGGCTTTGGCGCCGGCGCTGCCACCGCCGGCGCGGGCTCGGCGGACGCACGGTCATCGTCGGCGACCGCGGCTTGCGCGACCACGGGACGCGCGACCACGTCCAGTTGTTCCGGCTCGACGATGAAACACATGACCGCCTCGATGTCGGCCGCGCTTTCGGCGGAGGCAAAAACCACTTCATAACGCGCGACGTTGCCACCGTGTTCGATCACGCTGCCGAGGTGGTCAAGCTCCTCGATCAGCAGATCGCGGTCACTTTCGGCCACATTGCTGAGCACGACGGTATAGCCGCCGGCGGTCGCGCCGGAACCCGGCACAGCGTCCGTGCGTGTGGCTGTCGTTGCGCTCGGGACAGGCGCGGCCTGGGCCTCGCCGCGATCGGCGTCTACCCTCGCGTCCGCGGCAAGTTCTTCCGCGGCGAGGCGCTCGAGCGTGCTGCAGATACGTGCCAGCGCTTCGGCATCGGGCTCCACGCCATCGCGATAGGCTTGCAGTTGATCGTGCATCATGTCCTTGGTTTCCAGGAAAATATCCACGAGGTCGCGGCGCAGAATCAGCTCGCCACGACGCGCGTTGTCGAGCAGGTTTTCCAGCAGGTGCGTGGTGTGTTGAAGCGCACTGAACCCGAAGGTACCGGCTCCGCCCTTGATCGAATGCGCCGCACGGAATATCGCGTTGAGCATCTCGGGATCCGGGGACTCCAGATCGAGATTCAGCAGCTGCGCTTCCATGTCATCGAGAAGCTCCTCGGCCTCTTCGAAGAAGGTGTCATAAAATTCAGTGACATCCACGCGACGTCTCCTTGTGTCCGGACCGGTCGCAAGCGGTGCCGGGGCTGATCAGGATGTACATGAGGACCTCATTTGCCGAGTGGCGGCGGTGGCTGCACCACGCGTGACAGACGACTGCCGGCCTGGAGTGCCTTGGCGGCCTTGGGTGTGAGCACCAGCACTTCGATGCGACGGTTGTTGGGGTCACGCGGCCGAGTACCCGGAAGCGGCACCCGATCGGCAAATCCGGTCACGCCCAGAAGCTTGTCCAGCTCGAGCCCTCCGGCAAACAACTCGCGCCGTGATGCATTCGCACGCGCCGTCGACAGCTCCCAGTTGCTGTAGCCCTCGGGGCCGTTGTGGTATTGGCGACTGTCGGTGTAGCCGTTGATGATGATCTTGTTGGGTATCTCGTTGAGCAACGGCGCGATCTTGCGCAGTACGCGACGCATGTACGGCTCGGGTTTGTCGCTGCCGAGTTCGAACATGGGCCGGCGGTCGCTGTCCAGCAACTGGATGCGCAGCCCCTGGGGCGTGCTCTGGAAACGCAACTGGTCGCGCAACTGCTGCAGCTTCGGGTCGGCCTGTATGGCCATGACGATGTTTTGCTGCAGTTGGCGCAGGCCACGGCGACGATGAATGATGCGCGTTTGCGCCCGCAGGTGCACATTGGACCGTTCGCCCTGGTTGAACGTGGGATCGGGTCCGCCACCCGGAATGACACTCGCCGCGCCGCTGGTCTCGGGACCGCCAACCATGGCCTTGGACAGTGGGGTACTGAAGTAATGTGCCAGCCCCCGGAGCTCTTTCGGCGAGGCGATCGATATGACCCACAAGACCAGAAACAACGACATCAGGGCGGTCATGAAGTCCGCCAGGGCGATCTTCCAGGCCCCGCCGTGATGGGCGCCTTCCGATCTGCGCCGGCGGCGTTTGATGATGCGCGGTCGCTCCCCCTTCATGCCGCTTCCTTTTTGCTCTCCACTGGCCGAACCGGACGAACGTGTTGTTCCAGCTCGTCGAAGGTGGGCCGTTCGGCGGCATTGAGAGCCTTGCGACCGAATTCCAGCGCCAGTTGCGGGGCGTAACCGTTCAAGGTGGCAAGCAGGGTCACGCGAATGCACTGCAACATGCGTTCGGCTTCGTGGACCTGGCGGTCGATTCGGCTGGCGATCGGGTTGACCACGCCATAAGCAAGCAGGATGCCGGCGAACGTACCCACCAACGCATGCGCAATCATCGCGCTCATCAGCGCCACGCCGGCGTCGGCGTTGCTGAGCGCCTTCACCACGCCCATCACGGCGGCGATGATGCCGAAAGCCGGCAGCGCATCACCCACCTTGGACAAGGCGTCCACGGGGATGCGTGCATCGTATTCCCACGTGTCGATCTCGTGGGTCATCAACTCGTCCAGTTCGAACGGATCGACGTTGCCGCTGACCATCAGCCGCAGATAGTCGGTCAGGAACGCCATCAGAAGCGGGTCTTCCGCCACGCGGGGATAGTCGCTGAACAAGGGGCTTTCGGCGGGGTTTTCGACATCCTTCTCGATGCCGAGCACGCCCTCGCGGCGCATCTTGGTCAGCAACTTGTACTGCAACGACATCAGTTCCATGTACATGTCGTGGTTGTACTTTTTGCTGCGCTTGAGGCGTGAGGCGGTTTTCACCGTCGCCATGATGGCCTTGCCGTTGTTGGCAGCCACGAACGAGCCCAGCGCCGCACCGACAATGATGATGAATTCTTCGGGCTGATACAGCGGCCCGAGGGCACCACCGGACATGGCGTACCCACCAAAGACCGACAGCAGAACAATGATCAGACCGATGAGTGTCAGCACAACCGCAACCCTGTTTCGACAAAGCGGGACTGTCCGGGTTATCGGCCGATTCGCCGCCAACTTGAGGCGGGCGTACAAATTGATTTCGGCTGCTGGCGCGGCATGAATCGCACTCGCACCGACGCCCCGAACGGACCAACGACGTGGTTGGCCCATCTCCTTTTGCCCCACCCGGCGGCTCGCCACGGAGTCCGTCGAATCATGCCGACCAGGGACTCTCTGATTAACTCCACGTAGGCGGCATCCTGCCCGAAAGGTGCGCAGCGGGCCGGGCGTGGCGCAGGGAAGACTGGCTGTCTTGGCAAGCCGCGGACAGTTCGCTGCGTGCCTTCCGGGCAGGACCCCGTCATTTAAAATCAAAAAGTTGGGGCCGGTCTGTCTGTCCGCATCTCTGCGGCGCGCCGTCTCGACAGGCAACCAGCCTGCCTTCGCCGACGCGCCTGTGATCTGCGAACAGACAGACCGGTGACGCCTGCGCGGAGTTAATCAGGGAGTCCCTAAAGGCGCCGCTCGCTCTCAGGCCACCCGTGGCTTGCGCACGTTCCCGGGGTCGGCCGAGGCGTCGGGATCGTTCATCGTCACGCGTGCCGTCTTGCGCCTTTTGCCGGTCTTGCCGGCGCGCGATGGCGGGTGACAGATGCCGCATACATAGTGACGCGTGGGCGTGTGCGCGTGCACGATGTAGCGACCACTGCACTGCGTGCACCGGGCTCTGTCGAACAATCCGTTGTCGAAAAAGCGCACGAGTATCCAGGCACGGGTCAGACCCAGTGTCGGCTCGCTGCCGTCGAGCATGGTTTGTTCGATATACAGACGATAGGCGTGAATGAAAACATCCATGCGGGCACCGTGCGCATATTCGCCGAGCTTGCGGTAGATGTTGTAGAACAACGATGCATGGATGTTCGGCAACCAGGTCAGGAACCAGTCCGTGGAGTAAGGCAGCATGCCCTTGGATGGCGACACGCCGCGCACTTCCTTGTACAAACGCAACAGCCGACCACGGCTGAGCTCGGTTTCCGAGACCAGCACCTGCAAGCGCGCACCCAGCTCGATCAGCTCGATGGCAAGTTGAACCTGCTGCATCTCGGTGACAAGACTTTTTTCAGACATTGTGTTTCCCCCGTTTCCACGCCGCGGTCAGGAAGCCGGCGTGGCGTCGGCCATCATCAACGACGCATGTGTCGGCACCTGGATGGGGTCGCGCTTGTCGGCCAGGGCGCTGCCCAGTTGTGCGGCACTTTCCAGACAAGGCCGGAACACGAACTGATTGGTCCGCGCCAGGCGGCTCAACTCGCGCGTGGATGACGACTTGATGATGTCGGCCAGCTCATCGTCCAGCTTCAGGCGAAACTGCGCGACAGCATGGTTCTCGCGCAAAAGTCGGCGCGCGAGCATCAGATAGGCACGATTGGTTTCCTCGATTTCCTCGAGCAATTCTTCATGATTCATGGAATAGCGATCCTCAGCCTCGCCGATGAAAGGCGGAGGCTGCGTTGACAAGTGAAAGGAGCGATGGGCGCGCCTCACGCGCGTCCACGCATGGCGTAGCGAAGATCTCGCTGGCGACTTGCTGCCGCCAACACTGGATGATCTCCAATACGGTTATCGGGACATTCCCGACACCGGATCAGAGCAAATGTCGCTGGTCGCCGTGCTCCAGATGCGCAACGGATCGCTTGCAATCTTGCCCATGGCCGGGCGAAGCGTGGATGACGCGTGCGGACAGCGACGCACAATGACGCGCTCCCCGACGTGACGGTTTCGGAATGGAATACATATCAGGCCCCTGTTTGCCTTCGTTTTGTTGCGTATATTCACGCGAACTTCGCAAATTTCCGAATCCATCAATCCCACGGTCACACTATGACGACCGATTACTTGATTATTCGCGTCACTTGCTATTCGGCGATATACGATTTCGAACGTATTCACATCCGTGAGGATCCGCAAGGAGCGGCGGACGCAAGTGTGAACCAGCGCACATTGTGGGGCTGGTCACGGGCCACGCGACGATCCGACCCGACGTCATGACTGGCATGACAACAAAACCGGTCACAGCGTCCCGATCATGCCACCGCACATGCAACCATACGCAACCGTACGCAAGCCGCGATCACGCCTCGCTTTCTCCCGCCTTCGCATCCAGCTCGGACACCCATGTCAGCAACTCGGCGACCACGTCGTAAAGCGATGCCGGCACCTGCTCATCAAGGTCCAGCCGCATCAACAGGGCGACCAGTTCGGGCGCGTCATGCACATACACGCCGTGATTTCGTGCCTCGGCAATGATGCGCTCGGCCAGACCCCCATAGCCCTTGGCCACGAGTCTGGCGCCTTCATCATCGGCCGAGCGTGACAGCGCAAGTGCCTGGCGCGGCGGCGTCGGTTCATGCATCGTCACCCTCCGATGCGCGTGGATGCTGACCCATGTCCACCACCACGTCTTCGAACCCGCGCGCATTCAGGCGCCCGACGAGCGTGTCGCGCTCCGACCGGAAACGTGCCAATGCCACCGGCTCGGCCTCGATCCGCAAGGCGACCCGCGCTCCGTTCAAGCGCACGCCCACCGTCACCTCGCCCAGACGCGCCAGACGCAACTGCAAACGGGAGCTCCAGGCATGTTCGTCATCCTGTGCGCCCGATTCTTGATGAGCATCCGCATCCACGCCTGCGTCGGGACGATGCGGCGGTGGCTGCAGCAACAGGGCCATGAACAAGCCGGCCCACGGCCTCCCCTGCCAACTCAATGCCGGGCTGGACAGCAGGTCCAACTGTCGGCGCAGCACGCCTTCGAGGTCATGACTCACCACGTGACGCGTGTCGCCCTCCGTACCGGGCGCATAGGCGATCGACAGATCCGTGGCGGCAGCCATGACAGCCTGCGGCGCCGGACTCGGTCTGCCATCGGCGGAGTAGGTCAACGACGGGGCGGCCGCCGCGACGCTTGCACCCGGCTTGACGCCGGTTTGGGCCGCAGCCACATCACGGCCTTGCGTTGAATGGGCCTGGCGCGCCAAACCATCGCCCTTGTCCACGGAGGCGGCAGACGAGGCAGCTCCACCGGCAACATGACCGCGCATCTGCGGCTCGCGCAGCAGGCGGTGCAGCGGATAGCGACCTTGGTACCAGCGCAGCAAATGGGCTTCGTAGAACAGCCCGCTGGTTTCAATGCTTGCGCGCAACACACGCGCAAGCAACGACGCATCACGCGCATTGTCGGCACTCAGCAATGGCGCGGACGGTTCAATCGCCGCACCGGGTGCCGGATGACGCGCAAGAATGTCGGCAATGTCGCGTGCGGACATGCTCAGGCGCGCGATGACCGCGGCGCGCGCGGCCGGGTCCGCTTGCGCACGCGCGCGGCGCATGGCCGCGGCAAGATCGGCGTCGAGATCGGCCGCGCCAACATCCGGATTGCCCGCACCGCTCGGCCGCGGCCCCGGATCGAGCCGTGAATCACTGTGCGCGGGTGATGAAGCCTGGCCGGAACGCGCCGGTGCTATCGGCCGCTCCAGCAGCGGTCGGGATCTCGCAACCCCACGCCGCCCCAACACGTGATGCAGCAACGTGTCGAGGATCGGCGTGATGCCGCTCACGGAACACGGCGTTCCCCGACCCGTCGAGCGTGCTCGTCCAGGTCGGTCACGGAAGCATAGGAGCGTTCGGCCTCTTGCTCCTGGCGCGATTGCGCAATCAGCCGCGACAATTCTTCGCGCCGCTCCAGCAGGCGGCGGTGCGTATCCTGGCTGTCTGCCATGATGCCTTCGAGCAGATCATGTTTTTCCCGGGCCTGGACCTCGTCCAGCGGCTCCTCGCCTTCCAGATCGGCAATGTGCTGCACCGCCGTGACGTACTGCTCTTCCTGTTGGATCAAGGCCTCCCAGTCCTGCTCGTGCGCCAACTGGACCATGCGCGCGGTACAACTTTGCAGCTGCCGGTAGGCCGCCATCAGCTCAGCTTTATCGGACAACATGTTTCTCACCCCTTTTCTCGGATACTTCCGCTTGGCCCCGCTTCGGGTCGATTTCACGCCAGGCTGAAGCAACATCCTCCAATATGCGTCCGGCTTCGGCTAGGTCGGCTCTATTATCATGCAAATTCGCGCTCAGCAAGCGACTGCATACGTATTCATAGAGTGAATGCAGCTGTTCGGCGACTTCGCCGCCGCGCTCCATGTCCAGCGCTGCCGCCAGACCGTTGTTGACGATGTCGATGGCCCGTGAAATGGCTTCGCCCTTGGCCGCCGCGCGACCGGCCTGCATATGCAGGTCGGCGGCACGTATGGCTTTGGCCGCGCCATCAAACAACAGGACGATCAGCCTGTGCGGGCCGGCCGACATCACATCGCTTTCAACCCCGACCTTTGCGTAGGCCGCGGCGCCCATCACATTGCTCATCGTTCGACCCCTTTTTCCGTCGGCTGGCCGGCTCAGCTGCCAACCTTCATGTTGCTCATCGCCTCGAACTGCCGCGACAAATAGCTGCTGGTGGAATTCATCCTGGCGATCAGCCCGTCGAGCTTGCTGAACTCGCTTCGATAGCGTGCAATCTTGGCGTCAATGCTTTGCTGAGTACGGTCGTACGTTTCCTTGACGTTCTCGATGCTCTGATTGAACCCGTCGGTGGCACTTTCGATCACGCCCTGCTCGCTCGTCATCTTGCCGAGCATGCTGTCGAGCTTGTCGGCAAGGCCGTCACCCCCGGCGCCGCCGGCAAAGTACTGCCGCAGTGCCGCCATGTCGCCGTTCACCGCGTCATCGAGCTTGTCATCATCGATCTTCAGCGTGCCATCCAGCTGCAGGGATATGCCCATGTCGCTGAGTACGCTGTAAGTTCCCCCGTTGTCGATTGCGCCCCCCATCACCCGGCGCAGCCGCGACTCGACGTTGCGGACGGTGCTGCTCCCCAACAGCACGCCGGCCGAGCGCGACGACGCATCATAACCGGTCAGGTCGTCGACTGTCGATACCAAATTGTTGTAAGCGTTGACAAAGTCGGTCACGGCCGCTTTGCTCGCCTCGACATCGCGCGTCACCTGCAAGGTGACATCGCCGCTTTTGACCAGGTTCAAGGTGACACCCTGGATGGCCCCTTCGACACGGTTGCCGGCGCTTTCGATGGCAATGCCGTTGATCGTCAATTGGGCATTGCGTCCGGTCTGCCGGGTCGATGCATCAAGCTGCAGGCTGCTGCCCAGGTCACCGCTGACCTGGATGTTGCTGACCGCTGCCTTGCTACCCGAATCGCGCGCGCGGAACACCAGCCGGTAGGGCGTCCCGGTGCCATCGTTGATCAACGAAGCGCGCACGCTGCTGTTTTTTGCGTTGATCGCGTCGCGAATATCCTCGAGGCTGCTGTTGTCGGCGTCCACGGTCACCGACATGGTCTTGCCGTTGGCCAAGGTGAACGCGATCGTGCCACTGCCCTGGTTGGACGTCTTGTCGGTCAGACCCAACGTGGCAACACTGGAGGCACGGGCGCGCTGGGTCACATGAATGTGGTAATCGCCCGGTGGCGTGGTGTTGGACGTGGTTGCCTGCAGGGCCTCGCCCGTGACCGAACTGGCGACCGCCTGGAACGCTCCGGCGTCGCCGAGTTTTTGCGCGGCATCCTGAAGTTTCGACAGCGCGCTTTTCAGCGTACCCAGCGCGGAAATCTTCGACTCATAGCTTTTTTTCTGTCGGGCGATCGGAACCAGGCGCTTTTCCTCGCCCTCGCGGAGCTTGGACAGCAGGCCGTTCAAATCCAGGCCGGAGCCGACGCCCAGTGCGGTAATCGATGACATGGCAACTGATCCTCAAATGGTGTGTGTCTGCAGACAGCGCGGCCTTCTGACGTGTCGCCGCGCGGGACAGGTTCTGCGCAGAACCATTGTGCACAGCGCGCAGCACGCGCAATGGCCGAACAGACACATCGAAAGCCGTCATCTCCCTACATCGGCGCGCGCCCATCATTCTTTAGTCACGAACAAACGCGATCCGCGGCAACCCGGACAAAACATTCACGGGCAATTGCCGGTTGAGCGCGACCGGATGACAGCGCGACCGCAACGGCCGTCGCCTCTGCCACTGCAACAATGGCAAGTCGAATATGCGTCAACAAACATGCCGGGCGACAGCGCGCCGGCCGTTACGTGTCAACTGTCCGCAATCCGGTCAGGCCGCGTCGTCGACCGGTGCCAACTGGATCATGGTCACGTACACACCGAACACCAGCGCGATTTCCTTTTTGACCGGATCCACCGACATCACGGTCGGACGATAAACGTGGTCATTCCACGAACACCGCGGAGACAGCCGAACCGCATCGCCCTCACGATACACGTTGAGCCAGAACCGGTTGCCATCGCCGGCCGTTCCGGCGGCGACGAACCACAGCGTTTTTTCCGAACCCATCCACTCACCCCGTGGTGACCGCGTCACCTCCACCACCGCCCCCTGACAGCTGGAATCCGTCCATTGTCCTGAATGCGCAAACCGCCAGACAATAGGAAAAAACCGCATCGCGCCGATCCACGCGCCTTCCAAGCATCGATTTGAGCGCTTTCAACCACGCTTTTTCGCCCATTGATCCGTCCGCGCAACGCATAGGCTGGTCGCGGGTCATCGTTTGGCTTCACGACGTCGCGGTGATACCCGGTGAGTCCGGCACATGATGGACGAATCCGTTTCAACAACAAGCAGCATACGCAGCGGCACACGTCGACTCGACAGGCCCTTCGGGGCCCGTGCCGCTTGGCGAGCTGCCGGCCTGCCCCCCCCTCCCTCGGCCGGACGCTCGCGGCCCCGCCCTGGCGGGGCCTTTTTTTTGCGCCGTTCGTCAATCCGCGAAATTGAGCCTGCGCACGGTGTTTATTCCGGCGCTTGCCGGCACACCCGGGCGACTACGCTGTCCGTCGTCCTCCGCCGCGCACCCCGGGAAACCAGCCATGGCCGATACGCCAACGCCACCGTCGGACTTCCAATGGCAGCTCGATGGCCGGATCACGGTCATCGACCACGGCGCCACGTTTTGCGCGCGCGACAAGTTTGCCGAGTTCATGGCGACCGAAGCCTTTTCGGTCGTGGCCTTCGATCCCGCGAACCTGCTTGGCGACAAACCCGAGCTGGATTCGCTCGACGAATTCCAGCGCATCGCACACCTGATACTGGGCAGCGGCGAAGCAACCACCTTCAAGGCCTGCCTGGACCCGGCGCTGAGCGGCACGCTGGAACCGTTGGCAGCGCCCGAGTTGAGCGGCAAGGCGCGGCAAGGCGCACAGGTGCTGACGCGTCTGCCCATCGACACGGTCACGCTGGACAGCATCGACGGATTGCCGAACATCGACTGGCTGATCCTGGACGCGGTCAACCCCGGTTTGGCGATCCTCGAGCACGGACTCGGCAAGCTCGCGCAAACGCTGCTTGTCCACGTCCGCATCCCCTTCATGCCCACGCACCAGCAACAGGCCGGCTGGGTCGACACCTGCCAGTGGATGAGCGCGCACGGCTTTCAGTGCTACCGCCTCAACGAGGTGGGCCTGCACAGCCACCTGCCCGACGACATGGAACTGGAGAAAGCGCAATCAACCCAGTTCGCCAGCGCCGAGGCCGTGTTCATTCCCGACCGGGCGCGGCTGCAAGTTATGAACACGCGGCAATCAAGCCGGCTCGCCTTTTTGCTCGACACGGTGCACGGCATCCACGATCTGCCCTGGCAGTTGCTCAACCGCGTGGATCCCGACAACGCGCGCCGCTACCTGATCTCGCATGGCTACCTCAGCGGCTACCACGACGAAGCAGACACGTTCGCGCTGACCTTCGCCGACAGCCCGGCGCCGTGGCTGAGCGTCGATCAGGACACCGATACCGACACGTGCGCCAAATCGAGCACCCGAACCGCGCCCGCAGGAGCCGCCTCATGAGCAAGCACAACAACCCCGGCCGCCATGGTGCGGCGCACGTCTCGCGGCAAGCATCGGCCGCGCGCAGCTACGAGCAAAAAGCCAATCGCCTGTACCGTGACGAGAAGCTCGACCGCGCCATCGCGTTGCTGCGCCAAGCTGCCACGCAGTCGCCCGACAATGCCAAGCTGCAACACAAGCTGGGCCTGTGGCTGAGCAAACAAAAACACGTCGACGAAGGCATCCAGTGCTACCGCAAGGCGCTGGAGATCGACGCCGACTTCGCGCCGGCACTGATCGATCTGGCCCAGGCCCTCGGCAAGAAAAACCACTTCGACGAAGCCGTCCCGTTGGTCGAGAAGGCCCTCGAGCTCGAACCGGACAATGCATCGGGCCACCTCGTCTACGGCGTTCTCAAGCAACGCCAGGGCGAGCTGGATGATGCCGTACTCCAGTTTCGCACCTCGCTGGAGCTGCGTTTGCAGCATCCGCCGCGCACTGGCCGGCCCGGGAAGAAGAAAAAGGACTTCAACCAGCCCGCGACCGAGGCACTCCTGTGGACAACGCTGAGCACCCTGGCCAAGGCCGGCGTGCATGCGTTCGCCGCCTTCGGCACGCTGCTGGGTCTGACCCGCGAGGGCGGGCTGCTGCCCTTTGACAAGGATATCGACCTGGGCATACCGAACTCCGAGATGCGTCGTGCATGCGAGGTTCTGGAAGCCAACGGCTGGATCGAGATGTCCGACGTGCAGCCGCACATGATCAATCCGATCCCGTTCTACCACCCGCTCGAAAAAATCACGCTCGACGTGTCCGGCTTCGTGGTCGACCGTGTCGCCAGCCGCAGCTGCGAGGGCGTGTGGTGGGACAACGTGCCGTGGGAAGACAACCGCATCACCGAGTTCCCGCCACTGGAGCTGGAGAAGGCGACATCACCCGATGACCAGCCGATCTGGTCGCTGCGCGATCCCGAACAGTGGCTGGACGTGCTCTACGGTGACTGGCGCACACCCGACCCGGATTTCGACACCATCATCGCGGCCAGGAATCTGCGCGGTTTCAGCCTGCTGACGCAGTCCTACGCGTTCTCGCGCATCCACGAAAAATGGCAGAACGGACAGATCGGCAAGGCCCGCGCCCTGGTACGCCATTCGCGCCGCCACCTGCCCGACGACACCCTGCTGCGCCGGCTGGACACGCATTTTGAAGCGCTCCAGGCCGAAGCCGCCACCGCCGCCGCGTAGCCCTGGGTCTCCTCGTCATCCCAGCGAAGGCTGGGATCCAGCGTCTTTGATCGCTCCAGGCAAGCACGAAAGACACTGGATCCCGGCCTTCGCCGGGATGACGGCGCGGCAGGAGCCGGCGTCTCGGGATTTCAACAGCGGGCTAAAGAAATCTTCACGACAGCCGAAAAACACTTTGACGGCCCGCGCTGAGCGGCGCCTCCCAACCGGCAAGTGCCCGCGCGGCGCGCCCCGATTGGACTTCAACCCGAACACCCAATCAAAGGATCAAAGTCATGGCTGTCATCAACACCAACATCACTGCCCTGATCGGTCAGCAAAACCTGCGTCGCTCGCAAAGCTCCCTGCAAACCGCCATGGAGCGTCTGTCCTCCGGTCTGCGCATCAACGGCGCCGCCGACGATGCCGCCGGACAGGCCATCGCCAACCGCATGACCGCGCAGATCACCGGCCTGATGCAGGCCCAGCGCAATGCCAACGACGGCATCTCCGTGGCCCAGACCACCGAAGGCGCGCTGGACCAGATCAACAACAACCTGCAGCGCATCCGCCAGCTGACGGTGCAGGCCGACAACGGCACCAACAGTCGCTCGGATCTGGACTCCATCCAGTCCGAAATCAACAAGCGCCTGGAGGAGATCAACCGCATTTCCAAGCAGACCAGTTTCAACGGCGTCAACGTGCTGAGCAAGGACCAGAAGCTGGAAATCCAGGTGGGCGCCTATGACGACCAGACCATCACCCTGGATCTGAAGAAAATCAACACCGACACCCTGACCCTGTCTTCGTTCAACGTCTCCGGCGACACCGCCGTGACCAGCACTGACGTCATGTCCCAGATCGGTTCCGGCGCCGTGGTCAGCTTCAACAACGCCGCTGGCTCGACCGTCAGCGTCACGATGGCGGCGGACGGCAGCTTCACCGGCACGGTCACCTCCGGTGGCGGTACTTCTGCAGCGGTGACGTACGACAATCTCGCGGACGTGCAAACCGCCATGGGGGCATCCGGCACGAGCGCCATCGCGATCACGGCCGACCTCGACGGCGACGCCACCACATCGACCTACAACGTCACCAGCTCCGGCGCCGTCAACAACGGCACCAGCACGCTGTATGTGGACAACGACGGCAGCTTCATCACCAGTGCCGCATCCACCTATGCGGCGGCCACGGCCGATCCGCTGGAAGCCCTGGACGATGCCATCAGCCAGGTCGACGGTCTGCGCTCCAACCTCGGTGCGATGCAGAACCGCTTCGATTCGGCGATCCAGAACCTGGGCACCACGACCACCAACCTGAAGGCGGCACGCTCGCGCATTCAGGACGCCGATTACGCGGTGGAAGTGTCCAACATGACCCGTGCCAAGATCCTGCAGCAAGCCGGCACCTCGGTCCTGGCCCAGGCCAACCAGCTGCCGACGACCGTGTTGCAGCTGCTGCGCGGTTGATGTCGCCGGGGCGGGAAGATTCCCCCCACTGACCGCTTCCCGCCCCACCTCGGCGAAAAGGCCCTGCTTCGGCAGGGCCTTTTTTTCATGCTTCAGAATGCCGCGAGCGGCGGGTCGGACCACATGGTCTACTTGTCTTGTATCGCATCCCAGGCGGGATAAAGACGCAATTCCTCGCGCGTCAGACGCTGGATCAACTGCGCACGCATGCGTCCGTAGCGGCGGGCGAACTCCATCGCATCGCCACCGCTGCTGAAGTCGTCGAAGAAGGCCAGAATGTCGCGTGCCAGTCCCTGCATGTCGGCGGCATAACGATCGGCCAGCGATGCCGTGTCAGGATGCCGGAGCAGCTCCGGATACAGTTCGGCATCCTCTTTGTGCAGGTGTGCAATGAGCAACTGGCGCATCTGACGCAGGCGCTCTTGTCCCTGCTCGGTTCCCGGCCCCAGCCGGCGTACTTCGTCCAGTGCCGCGCGCAAGGCCTGGTGCTGGCCCAGCAATTGTTGCGTCAACATCATGGCAATCTCCTCGTTGCCCCGGGAATCCTTGACCGGGTTGAAATCATCATCCGGCAAACCGTGCAGGACGCGCTCACACCTGCATGTTCATGACCTGTTTGTAGGCGCCGACCAGTTTGTTGCGCACCTGCACACTCATCTGGAAAGCCAGACCGGCTTCCTGCTGATCGATCATCACCTCGTACAACGCCACGCCCGGCTTGCCCACCTGAAAGGCGTGCGCGGCCTGGCCTGCGGTGTGCTGCAGATCGCTGACGCGATCGAGTGACGACTTGAGTGCCTGACCAAACGTGTCGGTACCCGCAACCCGTGATGTCGTGTCGGGAGTTCCGCCGGCCTGCACGGCAAGCGCGCGCATCTGTTCAATCATGCCTTGCATGGATAGCGCATTCACGACGGCTGTTCCCTGGTTCGAATCGGAGTCTCACGGTAACAGCGCACTGGTGCACGCCATGGTGGCAAATGCCGACAAAAAAGCCGGCTTTTCTCTCCTTTGGTTTGCATGCCCGATGTCGATAATGGCCGCCGTCACGAATGCCCCGGGCAACATGCGCCCGCAACCCGGATCGCCGGGTACTGGACCCGCAGGTAAAGACACGTCGCCATGCCATTGCAACCGTCCCATCGCCAACTTGCTCTCCGCCACGGCTGGCCGATGGAGAGCAATCCGTGAGCGATCAGGACGCCAGGCCGACGGCATCGGCACCACGCGACGCATCCCGGCGTGACGGGCCGACACCGCTGGAGCGCGTCCGGCACTGGGCCAAATCCAATCCGTTGATCCTGCTGCTCGGAGGCAGCGCCGCCGTGGTGGCGATCGTGGTCGCGCTGCTGCTGTGGGCCGGCGGCCCGACCTACCGCGTGCTCTACAGCAACGTCAGCACCAGCGATGGCGGCAAGATCATCGCCGCGCTGGAAAAGCGCCAGGTGCCGTATCAGCTGACCCAGGGTGGTCATGTGGTCATGGTGCCAGCGGACAAGGTGTACAAGCTGCGCATGCAGCTGGCCGAAAACGGGCTGCCAAGCACCAGCCATGTCGGCTTCAAGATCATGGACAGCCAGCCCTTCGGCATCAGCCGTTTTGCCGAGCACGTCAATTATCTGCGCGGCTTGCAGGGTGAGCTGGCCAACTCCATCGAAATCCTGAAGCCCGTGGCCGCAGCGCGCGTCAACCTGGCCCTGCCCAAGGATTCGATGTTCGTGCGCAAGCGCAAGCCGGCCAAGGCCTCGATCGTGCTGACCCTGCAACCCGGTCGCACGCTGAGCCGCGCCCAGGTCAATGCCATCGTGCACATGGTCACCGCCAGCGTGCGCGACCTGACGCCCGATCATGTCACCGTGATCGATCAGCGTGGGCATCTGCTCACGCGCAACGGCACCGTCGCCGGTCTGGATGGCACCCAGCTCGCCTACGTGCGCAAGATCGAAGACCGCTACCGGCAACGCATCGTGACCATTCTCACGCCGATCCTCGGTGCCGGCAACGTGCACGCACAAGTCACCGCGCAGATCAATTTCAACCAGCGTGAAGCCACCATCGAGCACTATGGCCCCAACCAGGGTGACAACCCTGCTGCCGTGCGCAGCAAGCAGAGCAACACCTCGTGGTCGCGTGACGCACAGGGCCCCGAAGGCGTGCCTGGCGCGCTGACCAACACGCCGCCGGGCGCCGCGGCGTCACCGATTGCCAACGCCACCGCCGCCGGCAACAACGGCAACGGCAATGGAAACGGCGACGACGACAACAAGGCTCCCGGCAGGCGCCATCAACAACATACCGTCAATTACGAAGTCGACCACAAGATCACGCATGTCCAGCACCAGCCCGGCGTGATCACGCGTCTTTCCACTGCCGTGGTGGTCAACTACCGCCAGCAAAAGCAGGACGACGGCAGCATGAAAGCGGTCCCGCTCGGCGACGCCACCATGAAGCAGATCAAGGCATTGACACGGCAGGCCATGGGCTTCTCCACCCAACGCGGCGACAGTCTGAGCGTGGTCAACAGCGTCTTCAACACGACCCCGGTCCAGACCCCGCCCGCGCAGTCGTGGTGGCAAACACTCAATTGGGTGCATCTGCTGTCGACGCTGGGCAAGTACCTGCTGATCCTGATCGTGGTGCTGGTGCTCTACCGCCTGGTACTGCGGCCGCTGAAACAACACTACCTGGAGCAACACGCCAATCGCGACAAGGCGCCGGCGCCCCCGCCAGCGAACACGGCGCCGGACCCGACGCCCGCACCCGCGCACCGATCACGTCGCAAGCCGCCTTCCTACGATCAGAACAAGCAGGACCTGCAGGAAACCGCCGAACAGGACCCGGCCATGGTCGCCATGATCGTGCACAACTGGATGAAGCAGCATGACTAGCGATGCAAGCATGACCAACCTGCGCCGCAGCGCCATCCTGTTGTTGACGCTGGACGAGGAAAACGCCGCCAACGTGATGCGTCACCTGCCGGCGCGCGACGTGCAGATGGTGAGCCACGAGATGGCGCGCATGGAAAGCATCTCGCATGAACAGATGAGCCAGGTGCTGGACGACTTCGAGGATGAAACCGCGCAATATGCGGCGCTCAATCTCAACTCGTCCGAGCACATCCGCTCGGTACTGGAAAAAGCGCTGGGCACCGAACGCGCCGCCAGTCTGCTGGACGAGATTCTCGACACCGGCGACACCACCTCCGGCATCGATGCGCTGAACCTGATGGAAGCCTCGTCGGTGACCGAAATGATCCGCGAGGAACACCCGCAGATCATCGCCACCATCCTGGTGCACCTGGACCGGCGTCAGGCAGCCGAGGTGCTGGAATTGTTCGAGGAAAGCTTGCGCAACGACGTCATCCTGCGCATCGCCACCTTCAGCGGCGTGCAGCCGGCAGCCTTGCAGGAACTGACCGAAGTGCTCGGCAACATGCTCGACGGCCAGAACCTGCGTCGCAGCAAGATGGGCGGCGCGCACACGGCCGCGGAAATTCTCAATCTGATGACCAGCAGCCAGGAAGAATCGGTCATCGACAACGTGCGCTCGCACAGCGCGGATCTGGCACAGGACATCATCGACGAGATGTTCCTGTTCGACAACGTCCTCGACCTGGACAGCATGAGCATCCGCCTGATCCTCAAGGAAGTGGATACCAACACCTTGCGCGTCGCCCTCAAGGGGGCCTCCGAGGCACTGACCAACAAGTTCCTGGACAACATGTCCACGCGCGCGGCGCAGCTGCTGCGCGACGATATCGAAGCCAGTGGCCCGGTGCGCATTTCGCAAGTAGAGAGCAACCAGAAGGCCATCCTGCAGGTGGTGCGCCGCCTGGCCAACACCGGCGATATCGAGCTGCATCCCGGAGACGACGCATATGTCTGATGCGCAGCTCGAACGCCGCGAGCATTGGCGCCGCTGGCACATGGGCGAGCTGACGCCATCGCGGCCATCGTTGGCACAAGAACACCCGCGCGAGTTTCGGGTGCAACCGCAATTGCGCGAATTGCGCGAAACCGCTCGCGCGCAAGCCCACCGCGAAGGATATGCAGCCGGTCTTGCCCAAGGCCGCGACGAAGGTTACGAACAAGGTCTGGTCGAAGGTCGCGAAGCCGGAAAAACCGAGTGGGACTCGCGCCGCCGGGAACTGCTCGAACCCCTGGTCGCACTGGCCGACAACCTGAAACATGCGCTGGCGCAACTGGACACCGATATCGGTGAGCAACTGACGGACGTGACCCTGGCAGCGGCACGGCAACTGGCCGGCGAAGCGCTCGACGCCCACCCCGAGTACGTCCTTGAACGAATCCGCGGCCTGTTGCGCGACGAGCCGATATTCAGCGGCACCCCGCGCCTGTGGCTGCACCCCGACGACCTGGCGCTGATCGACGACGAACTGGCCGACGAGCTGCAAGCGGCCGGCTGGAAACCCCAGCCCGACCCGCAGCTGGAACGTGGTGATTGCCATCTGACCGGCCCGGAAGGCGAGTTGAGTGCCACGCGCGAACAGCGCTGGCAGTCCTTGCTGGCGCGCGCACGGCGAACCGATGGCCCGCACTCCGAGCCAACGGCACCTCCTGCCACGCCCGAGGCCGCACCACCATGAGCGCCGGTCCGACATCCTCCCACGGCAAGCACTGGCAGGACACTCTCAACCAGGCACGCCAGCGCATGACCAACATCCCGGGATATCAGGCCAGTGGGCGCATCGTGCGCGCCACCGGACTGGTGCTGGAGGCCGTGGGTTTGCGCGTTCCCGTCGGCAGCGGCTGCCGCATCGAGCTGCCATCGCCGCAGCCGGACGCTCATCGTTACGCCGAGGCCGAAGTGGTGGGCTTTTCCGGCGACCGTCTGTTTCTCATGCCACTGGTCGCACTGAATGGCCTGACGCCCGGCGCACGCGTGTTTCCGCTGGGTGACGACGGTCGCGCCGGCTCGCGGCGGTATCCGCTGGGCGAAGCGCTGCTGGGTCGCGTGGTCGACGGCAACGGTCATCCGCTGGACACGCGCGGTCCGGTCACCGACCTTCCGCACGACACTCTCGACACCCCGCATTTGAACCCGCTTCGCCGCGCGCCGATTGACACGCAAATCGATGTCGGCATTCGCGCCATCAACACGCTTCTGAGCATCGGCCGCGGTCAGCGCATGGGTCTGTTCGCCGGCTCCGGCGTCGGCAAATCGGTGTTGTTGGGCATGATGGCACGCTATACCAGCGCCGAACGCATCGTGGTCGGATTGATCGGCGAGCGCGGTCGCGAGGTCAAGGATTTCATCGACAACATCCTCGGCGAGGAAGGCTTGCGCCGCTCGGTGGTCGTGGCCGCTCCGGCCGACACCTCGCCGTTGCAGCGCCTGCAGGGCGCCGCCTACGCCACACGTCTGGCCGAAGGTTTTCGCGATGAAGGTCACAGCGTATTGCTGATCATGGATTCGCTGACCCGCTACGCCATGGCACAGCGCGAAATCGCCCTGGCCATCGGCGAACCACCGGCGACCAAGGGCTACCCGCCATCGGTGTTCGCCAAGCTGCCCAGCCTGGTCGAGCGCGCCGGCAACGCCGAACATGGTGGCGGCTCGATCACCGCGTTCTACACCGTGCTCACCGAAGGCGATGACCAGCAAGATCCCATCGCCGACGCCGCGCGCGCCATCCTGGACGGACACATCGTGCTTTCGCGCCAGCTGGCCGAGGCCGGCCACTACCCGGCCATCGACATCGAGGCGTCCATCAGCCGCGCCATGACCGCACTGGTCAACGATGGCGAACTCAAACAGGCGCACCGGCTCAAGCAACTGTTTTCGCTTTACCAACGCAATCGCGACCTGATCGGCGTCGGCGCCTACAGCCCGGGCCATGACCCGCAGCTCGATACCGCGGTCAATCTCTACCCGCAGATCGAGCGCTTCCTGTGCCAGCCCATCCATGAACGCGCCGACATCGCCCAGTCGCGTTACGCCCTCACCCAACTGATCGGACAAACCGCGTGAAACCGAACAGCCCGCTGGAAACGCTGATCGACCAGAGCCGCAAGTCGCGGGACCTGGCCGGCCGTACCCTGGCCGCTGACCGCCAGGGACAACAACAAGCCGCCGAGCAACTGGACGCACTGCAGCAATACAAGCACGAGTACTGCACCAAACTGCACGACAGCCTCGCGCGCGGCGTGGACGCGATCACGCTGGACAACTACCGCCGCTTCATCCGCTCGCTCGATCACGCCATCGGCCAGGCCGGCGCGCAGTTGCAGGAGCAAAGCAGCAAGGTCACGGCCAGCAAGGAACACTGGCACGACAAGCAGAAACGTCTGTCCTCGCTGGACACCCTGGCCAACCGCCAGGCGGCGCGCGAGCGCGAGCGCGAAGGCCGGATCGAGCAACGTCTCAACGACGAATTGACCAACAACATGCAAGCGCGCAAACGCGCCGAGTGCATCGGCTCGGACCGCTGACCGGAGCCCGACATGACCATCAACATACAACCCGCGTCCGTTCGCTCGACCGACAAACATGCCGCGACGACGTCCATCAAAACGGGCACCAAGGCGGTCAATGAAAGCGGGACCGACTCGCCCGGACCGGTGAATTTTGCATCCATTCTCGATGGCACCCACGCCGCGACAAGACGGTTGCCGAAGCAAACACCGGTGCGGGTGGGGACGCCGCGGATGACACGGGACTCACCCGATGTCGGCGAGCACCTGCATCAACACCTGCTGGCACAACTGGCTGTCGCCGACTTGCTCCCCGCCCGGCCCACTGCACTGAATGGCGAGAGTGCACCGCCAACATCCGAATCCACGGTTGACGGTCATCATCCGGACGCCGACAAGCGCAAGACCGGCCTGATCGCGCTGGTCACCATTCCGCTCGCCACGGCCAGCGCGCCCGGCACGACCAGAGTGCAGCCGCAGCACGTTCCGGCGGATACTCGCGTCACCATCAAAGCAGGCGCTGCGCGCGCGCAAGGCAACGTCACGCTCCATCCGCAAGCCGGTCCCATGCATTCAGCCGAGTCGACAAGAACACGAACCGCAGCATCATCCGGCCACCCGCCCGCCGCCACACCGATTGCGCCCGGACCGGCGCCACCGAGCTCCGCTCGAATCGCCGTGTCGACCGCGCCACACGACACACGTTTGCTGGCGACCTTCGCAACGACCAAGGCCAAGGTGCCCGTCGATGCCAGAAGCATCTCCACCGACGCACCCGCGAGCGGCGGCTTCACGCTCGCCACGTTCGCCGGCACCCTCAACCACGCGGGTGGGACAACCGCCGCCGGCGCCGCCACCACTGTCACCACCACGCTCGCACCGACGCTGCAAGCGCCGATCGGCTCGGCCGCGTGGCAACAGCAACTGGGCAGTCAGCTGGCACGGTTGGCGAAGCGCGGCCAGCAAAAAATCGAACTGCATGTGCATCCGCGTGAACTGGGCCCGTTGCAAATCAGTCTCCAGCTCAGTCAGGGCGGCGCACAAGCGCACTTCCTGGCCGCTCACGCGCAAGTTCGCGATGCGGTCCAGCAAGCCATCCCGCAGCTGCGCGAAGCACTGGCCAATCAAGGCATCGCGCTCGGCGAGGCCATGGTGGGACAGCAGCAACAGCAAGCCGGGCAGCAGTCGATGTGGGCCAGCAGCATGCAATCGTCTTCAGCGTTCGGCAACGGCCACGGCGAGCTCGAAGCGGTCAGTGCCGTGCACGCGCCACGGACGGTCCAGGTCGTCTTGCACGGCCATGGCGTCGATTTGTACGCCTGAGTGACCCGCCCGTTCGGGATCAGCGGAACACGCGCGACGACCTTGCCGGCGCATGCGCCGGGGAACCTCTGAACAAGCCTGCGCGAGCGTCATCGGCAAAAGCACGGATAGAGCCCAATTGAGTCGCTTTATCCGCTCTTGGTCACACCGCCTTCAACGCCATACTGCCGCCATCCTCACGGTTCCACTGGCGTTGACAGATGGCTTCTACACAATCGGGCAATCGCCCGCTCTGGATCTTGGGCTCGATCATCCTTCTCGTGGTGCTGGCCACCGCCGGCGCCACACTGTGGATGGTTGCCGGTCGTACCGCATCTGCAGCCGACGTCCCCGCCGAGGCAGCCACCACCGCGAAACCCCCCGCCAAACCGGTGTTTTTCAGGCTCGATCCGTTCACCGTGAACATTCACGGTGGCAGCTACGGCCCACGACTGTTGTATGTGGAAGTCACGCTGGCACTGGGCAACAAAAGCACGCACCACTTCCTCAAGGATCATCTGCCGCAAGTGCGCAATCGCTTGCTGCTGGTGCTGTCGGGACAAAACGCACAGACGTTGACCACGACCGAGGGCAAAAAGGCGCTGGCGGCCACGATTCGCACCGCGCTCGACAAACCGTTGGTGAAATCCCAGCCTGCGCTGGCGATCGACAAGGTGTTGTTCACTCAGTTCATCGTGCAATAAGGGCATCGGTCCATGTCCCAAGACGACCTGCTCTCGCAGAAGGAAATCGACGCCCTGCTCAACGGGCCGGGGGGCAATGACGAGTCGAACGCGGAGCCGGCGGATGCCGAACCACGTATCCGTCCGTATGACCCGGCGTCGCAGCACCGGATCATTCGCGAGCGTCTGCACGGTCTGGAGCTGATCAATCAGCGTTTTGCGCGCCACTTCCGGGTCGGCTTGTTCAACCTGATCCGGCGCAGCGCCGACATCACCGTCGATTCGATGAGCTACCAGAGCTACCGCGATTTCGTGCGCAACGTGCCGGTGCCGACCAATCTCAACCTGATCAAGATGCAGCCATTGCGCGGCACCGCACTGGTCGTGTTTCCGCCCAACCTGATCTACATGGTGGTGGACAACCTGTTTGGTGGTGACGGCCGTTTTTTGACCAAGAACGATGGCCGCGAATTCACCAATACCGAACAACGCATCATCCGCCGCGTGCTCAGCCTGGCGCTGGAGAGCTACCAGGAATGCTGGCAGACCGTGTACGCGCTGGAAATGTCGCATGTGCGATCGGAGGTTCAAGCCAAGTTCGCCAACATCACCAATTCGCCCAACGAAGTGATCGTCAACACCACGTTTCACATCGAGGTCGGCAACCTGAGCAGCTACTTCCAGATCTGCATGCCCTACTCGATGCTCGAGCCGTTGCGCGATCGTCTGATCCATCCGTCCGCCGGTACCAGTGAAGGCACCGACCAGGTCTGGAGCCGGCGCATGGCCGGCAAGATCCGCAAGTCGGAGGTGGAACTGGTGGCCGAGTTCGTGACCATTTCCAGCCGGGTCGGCGACGTTCGCACGCTCAAAGCCGGCGACGTACTGCCCATCGAACTGCCCGACTCGGTCACCACACGCGTGGATGGCGTGCCGGTGCTCGAGTGCGAGTTCGGCAGCCACAACGGCCAGCGCGCCTTGCGCGTGCAACACGTGATCGACCACTCCCATTCCGACGAGCCCGCCGCCGACACGTTCATCAAGGGCGCCGTGCCCGCCGTCCAGGAACCCCGCCATGAGTGATCCCAACAAGCCCGACAACACGTCCGACACCTCCGCCCAAAGCGCGTGGGACGACGCCCTCCAGGAACCAAGCCGGGACGAGCCATCGCCGGCGGCGGACGACCCCTGGTCCGAAGCATTGGCCGAGCAGAAGGCCGCAGACGAGACGGACCCGTCGGACGCCCCGACCGCCGCCTCACGCACGGCCGGCGATGCCGTGTTCCGTCCGCTCGATGGCAGCCGGAGCGACGGCAAGGCACGTGATCTGGAAATGATCATGGACATCCCCGTCAGCCTGAGCGTGGAACTTGGCCGCACCCGCCTGACCATCAAGGAATTGCTGGAACTGGCGCAGGGCTCGGTGGTGGAACTGGACGGTCTGCCCGGTGAGCCCATGGACATTCTCATCAACGGTTATCTGATTGCCCAGGGCGAAGTGGTGGTCGTGGAAGACAAGTACGGCATCCGCATTTCCGAAATCGTCACCCCGTCCGCGCGACTGCAAAAGCTGAACCGCTGACAGGTCATGACCGGTCCCGCACTTTCCACGTCCATCTCGTCGCTGTCGGGCACGCCGGGCATCGACGGTCTGGCGGCATTCGGCAAGATCGTCGTCGCCATGGTGGTGATCCTGGCCGTGATCTTCGCCTGTGCATGGCTGGCAAAACGGCTGGGCGCGGCCGGCGGCGCCGGCGGTGGCCACATGCGCATCGTCTCCGGCAAGGCGCTCGGCAACAAGGAGAAAATCGTCATCGTGGAGGTCAGCGAGACGTGGCTGGTGCTGGGCGTGACGCCCACGCACATCAGCAAGCTGCACGAGATGCCGGCCGACGACACCCCCGCACAAACCCCGGCAACCGTCGTCGGCGACAGCTTTTCCAAACGTTTCGCCGCCGCCCTCAAGCACAACCTCACGGTGGGCCGAAAGCCGTGAAAAAAATGCAACGACCATCCGCGCCGGACACGCGGCACCGACGCATCCGGACGCTCATCAAGAGCGTGCCGCTGTTGTTGCTGGCGGCGGCCGTCGTGCTGTCGCCGCATGCGGCCCACGCCGCCATTTCCATCCCCGCCCTGAGCAGCTCGCCAACCGCCGACGGTGGGCACGAGTGGTCGCTGCAACTGCAGACCTTGCTGTTGCTGACCAGCCTGATGTTCCTGCCCGCGGTGTTGCTGATGATGACCTGCTTCACGCGCATCATCATCGTGCTGGGCTTGTTGCGCACCGCCATCGGCACCCACGCGGCACCCCCCAACCAGGTCTTGCTTGGCCTGACGCTGTTCCTGACGCTTTTTGTCATGGCACCCACGATCCACCAGGTCTACAACGCCGCCTGGGCGCCGCTCAGCGAAGGCAAGATCAGTTTCCAGCAGGCGCTCGATCACGGCAGCAAACCGCTGCACAAATTCATGATGAGCCAGACCCGCAAGAGCGACCTGAAATTGTTCACGCGTCTGGCCAAGGCCGGGCCGTATCAAACGCCCAAGGACGTGCCGCTGCGTGTACTGGTTCCGGCTTATGTCACCAGCGAGCTGAAAACCGCGTTCCAGATCGGCTTCACCATCTTCATCCCGTTTCTGATCATCGATCTGGTCGTGGCCAGTGTCTTGATGTCGCTGGGCATGATGATGGTGCCGCCGTCCACCATCTCGCTGCCATTCAAGTTGATGCTGTTCGTGCTGGTGGACGGATGGCATTTGATCATCGGCTCGCTGGTACAGAGCTTCCATCCATGACGATGCCCGAGAGCAGGAAGATGCGATGACCCCCGAAACCGTCATGAGCATGTCCCACCACGCAATGATGGTGGCCTTGATGCTGGCCTCGCCGCTGCTGCTGACGGCACTGGCGGTCGGCTTGCTGGTCAGCCTGTTCCAGGCCGCCACGCAGATCAACGAAATGACGCTGTCGTTCATTCCCAAGATCTTGATCGTGTGCGCCGTGCTGATCGTGGCCGGGCCGTGGATGCTGTCGCTGATCGTCGATTACACGATCACGCTGTTCCACAGTCTGCCCGCGCTGATCCACTGACTGCCCGGCGGCGGACGGACGCACCATGGTCACGGTCGATTCGGCACAATTGCACCAGTGGCTGGTACTTTTCGTGTGGCCGTTGTTCCGCCTGCTGGCGTTCATGATGACGGCGCCGGTGCTGGGTCACCACGCCATTCCGAGAACCGTCAAGCTCGGTCTGGCCTTGCTGCTCACGTTCCTGATCGCGCCCACCCTCCCGGCGCCACCCCCGATTCCGGTGTGGTCGTGGGCCGGCATGGGCATCATCGTCGAGCAAGTGTTGATCGGCGCGGCCATGGGCCTGTTGTTGCGCGTGGTTTTTGCCGCCGTGATGGTTGCCGGCGACTACGTCGGCCTGCAGATGGGCCTGGCCTTTGCCACCTTCGTGTCGCCGGACACGGGCACCAACACCATGATCCTGGCGCGCATTTTGTACATCATCGCGATCTTGATGTTTCTGGCGCTGGACGGCCAATTGATGGTGATCCAGACGCTGGCCTACAGCTTCCACACGCTGCCGATCGGTTACGGCAGCCTGAACGTTGATGCATTCAATCTTCTGGTGCGCGCCGGCAGCACCGTGTTCACGGCCGGGCTGGTGCTGGCGTTGCCGTTGGTGACCGCACTGTTGATCGTCAACCTGTGCCTGGGCATCCTCAACCGTTCGGCACCGCAGATGACGGTGTTCTCGGTCGGCTTTCCGACCTCGTTGCTGCTGGGCATATTCTTGCTGGCGATGATGATGGGCGATCTGGGCCGCTACCTCGATGTGCTGTTCGGGCACGGCCTGGACATGCTGCACGCGTTGATCCAGGCGATGGCACCGGCGCCACCGTGATCGCACAGGCGCGCCGGCCTCTCGCCACGTACCGGCTGAAAACTACATGTAGTTGAACAGACTCAGCCCCTTCATCGACACGAAGCTTTTCTGCGCGGCCTGCAGCCCGACCATGCGCATGCTGTACTCGGCGGCGGCCTGGACGTAATCAAGGTCGACCAGATTGGACTTGGTCTGCGCGTAGTTGATCTTGCGGTTGCCAGCCACCTTGTCGACCACGTCCAGTTCGTTGAGACGCGAGCCGACCTTGGCGCGCACCATCAGGATGTTGTCGAGGTTGTTGTCGAATTTGGACAAGGTGTTGTCGAGGGTATTGCGCAGCCGCGCGCGGTCGGCCTCGTCCTGCACCGGCGATTTCAATGCTGCCAACGCCTTCTCGAAGGTCTTGAACAGGTTGGTGTTGAAATTTTTGGCCTGGTCCACGGCAAGGGTGTCGCCAGCGACCGGTTTGCCGTCCAGTTGCATCGACAGACCCGCGTACTCAATGCTTTGTCCCGGCGTGTACGCTTGCGCCGCCTGCAGCGTGGTGCCGGCGCCGTCGGTAATTTCGTAGGTGGCATTGCCGCCGGCGTCGATACCGAAGCGGACGGTGAAAGGCGTGCCGTAACCGGGATCGGTCGTATCGACCACGTTAGGCCCCTTGAACGTGACGCTGCCGCCGTTGCCACTGTCGGCGACGGCCAGGAAACCGTGCGTGCCCTGCGCACCTTCGAAGACTTCCGCGCCGGTATTGCCGACGGACATCAAGCGCGAGGCATCGACGCGCAAGCGCCGCGTCTGGTTTCCGCCGGCATAGGTGATATCGCCGGTCACCGGATCGGTGACGAAGGGCTTGGCGTTGTTCTGGTAACCGCCGAACAGATAGCGGCCGTTGCCGTCGGTGGCGTTGGCCTGGCCCACGAGCGTATGGAAAATGCCCTCCAGCTGGCTGGCCACCGAGGCGCGATCGGCATCGCTCAAGGTGCCGTTGGCGGCCTCCAGAATCAGCGTGCGGGCACTGATGACCGCGTCACTGACGCCGCCGAGGACGTTCTCCTCCATGGACAGCGCATTGCGCGCGCTGACGCGGGTGGCGGTGTACTGCTGGTTGACCGCCTGGGCCTGGCTGACCTGGACCGCACGCGAGGCGGCCTGCGGATCGTCCGAGGGTCGCACGACGCGACGCCCGGACGCGATCTGCTGGCTCAAGTGCAGCAGCTGGCTGCGCTGGTTGTTCATGGACCGCGTGCTCAACGCGTAGAGGGTCCGGGTGCTTACTCGCATGATCGATTCCTCGGTTTGTCAGCGCAGGCGCAAGATGGTGTCGAGAATGCTGGCGCCGGCCTGGATGACCTGGGCGTTGGCCTGGTAGTAATGCTGATAGCGAATCAGGTTGGCCGCTTCCTCGTCCAGGCTGACCCCGGATTGCGACTGCTGGACCTTGGTCAGCTGGTCGCTCAGCCCCTGCTGGGCCTTTAAATTGACCTGCACGGTGCTGGTCTGGTTGCCCACGTCACCCACCAGCGAGGCATAAGCCTGGCTCACCGTGGCGGCACCACCGACCAGATCCTGGCGCTGCAGCTTTTCCAGCGCCAGCGCATTTTCGTTGTTGCCACTGCCACCACTGGTACTGGCGGCGGCAATCAGCGAGCCGTCCTGGATCAGGTTGTCCATGCCACCGGCAGCGGCGCGCGTGGGTTGCAGCTCGAACGTGTCGCCATCGGCCAGCTGCGCGGGGTTGGCCACCGTCAACGTGACGCCAGCCAGATGCAACTGGTTGCCGGCATCCAGCGTGGCGGTGAAGCTTTGCCGGGTACCGATACGCGTGACCTTGAACGTCCCGGTAGCCGCATCGGTGACCTGCAAGGTGTAGTCGCTGCTGGTCAGCTGGCTGATATCGCCGAAACTGGCGCTCATGCTCGCCGTGCCGGTATTGCGCGCATTGGAGTACACACGCGGCTGGCCGACGGCGAACATCGCCTGGCCGGCATTGCCTTCGATGTCGACGCCGGCCGTCTGCACCTGGTTGATGCCGGCAGCAAACGACGCCGCCAACTGGCCCAGCTTGTTGCGGGTCGGGATCAGACTCTGGTCGCGAAACTTCAGCAGGCCGCCCAGGGTGCCGCCGGAAAATGTCTCGTCGGTCAGCTCGATCAGGTTGCCGCCCGAATCGTGGTAACCGATGGCAATCCGGGTCGGATCGGCATCCGAGCGCAGGGTCTCGAGCTTGAAATGGCGGTTGCCGCTGACCAGCGGCTGGCCGTTGCCGATGGAAATGTTGTAGGTGCCGTTGTCCTGCACGGTGGCGTTGATATCCACGTGTCTGGCCAGCTCGGCCACCAGATGATCGCGCTGGTTGAGCAGGCTGTTCGGTGCCTTGCCGACCTTGGCCTTGGCCAGCGCGACCTGCCGGTTCATGTGCGCGATCTGGCCGGTCAGATTGTTGATCTGCGTGACCTGGTCATGCAGCTGGCCGTTGACGCCATCCGTCATGTCGCTCAGATAACGGTCAAAGGAACGGAACTGCGCGGCGAGTGTGTTGGCATTGCCGACCACACCTTGACGCGCGGCCGGGTCGGACGGATGCGCGGCAAGGTCGCCGACGGCCGAAAAAAAGTTCTGCATCAGCGGCGCCAGACCCGCGTCCTGATCGGCGAGCAAGTTGTCGATCTGGCTGACCTGGCCGTGATAGGCCTCGAGCCCGCTGGTGCGGCTGTTGGCTGCGTTCAATTGCTGCGCCACGTAGCGGTTGAACTGACGCTGGATATCGGCGACCTGCACGCCGCGTCCGGCACCCTTTTCCGACAGCATCACCACTTCGCGGTTGTAGCCGGGCGTGTTGACGTTGCTGATGTTGTTGCTGGCCACGTACAAGGCGTTGCGCGCCGCGTTCAAGCCGCTCAAGCCAATGGAAAAAATGCTCATTCGATTATTTCCTCAAACCCATGTGATGCTTATCGGCTGGAGCATGTGATTCTTTATGCTGGAAACGCATCTGCAAGCTTCGTCACCGGAGTGCTTCCAAGCTGTTCGGTCGGCGCGCATGCATGACGTGGCTTGCCGTGACCCGTCGGCAACAACCGCATTGCCAAACAGAGACTAGAAACCAGCAGCCTGTTTGATCTGCCGCATGATGGCAATCAGCTTGTCGGCGTAGTTCGGGTCGGTGGCATAGCCGCTGGCCTGCAGTGCCCGAGCCTGTTGCTGCGGCGTGGCGGCGCGACGCACGCTGGCGTAGCGCGAGCTTTGCATCAACTTCGCATGGTCGACGAAGGCATCGGCGTAGGACCCGTAGGCGCGGAAGGATGCGTCCACGCGGATCATGTCCCCGTTGCGGTATTCGTGGGTCGCCACCGTCGTGGTCCGGCCCTGCCAATCGCTGCCGGCCTTGATGCCGAACAGGTTGTGGCTGTCACGTCCGCCTTGGGCCGCAATGTCGTGTCGCCCCCAGCCGGTTTCCAGGGCTGCCTGCGCGAGGATCAGCAAGGGCGATACGCCGCTGACCTTGGCCGCCGTGTACGCGGCATGGGCAAACTGTTTGACGAAATGCACAAACGTGCCGTCGGCATCGGATTGGCTCGTATCCGCCTGTGCAGGTACCGGCGTCTTCAAGCCGGATGCGGGAGCCGACCGCGCCGCGACTCGCGCCGACAGCGACACCAGTGGCTCGCGCGCAAACCGCGTGCCGGTCACGCCGGGGGCCGGCACGTTGTTGCTTGTCGACGTGCCGCCGGAAGACAACTGGCGGATCAACATTTGCGCCAGACCGATGCTGTCGCCGGCCGTGTTCTGTGCCAGCTGGCGATC
This sequence comes from Oleiagrimonas sp., assembly GCA_035690885.1. GTDB lineage: Bacteria > Pseudomonadota > Gammaproteobacteria > Xanthomonadales > Rhodanobacteraceae > Oleiagrimonas. The sequence goes on from DASSKC010000041.1 coordinate 44,787, forward strand.
GAGCAGCGACTGGTACAACTGCACCTGGCGGTTGTCGGTCATGCCGCCGTGAAACCCGGCCTTGCGCATGCTCTGCAACATGCGGGCGACAAACAGCGCCTCGAACTTTTGCGCCACGTCGTGAAGCTGCGACTGCGGGTTGCGCCGGGCCGCCTGACGCAGGCTGTCGAATCCGCTCATATCAAGCGCAAAGCGGGCGTTGTGCAGCGACGGGACGGCCATCACATCACCACCAGGTCGGCATTGAGAGAGCCCGAAGCCTTGAGCGCCTCCAGAATCGACATGAGATCCTGCGGCGTGGCACCCAACGCATTGAGCGCATGCACCACCTTCATCAGGTCGGCACCCTTGACCATGCGCAGCGAACCTTGCTGCTCGCGAATGGCGATGCTGCTGTTGGACACGCGCGCCGTGCTGCCACCGGAAAACGGCCCCGGCTGACTGATCCGGTTCCGAGTATTGATCACCACCGACAAGCCGCCATAAGCCACCGCGGCCGGCTTCAGCGACACGTGCTGGTTGAGCACCACGGTGCCGGTCCGTGCATTGATGACGACCTTGGCCGGTGCCGCCGCCGGCGTCACTTCCAGACCCAGAACACGCGCCATGAAATTCACGCGTCGATTGGATTCATGCGGCCCCTGAATGCGGATCGTGCGCGCATTGGTGGCCGCGGCCACCGGCTTGCCGAAAGCGTTGTTGATGGTTTGCACTACGCGCTCGGCGGTACCGAAACTGGCGCGTTCCAGTTGCAGCTTGAGGACCCCGCCGTGACGACCGAGATTCAGCGGCACGCTGCGCTCGACGATGGCGCCGCCGTTGATGGAACCCCCGGCCGTCTGGTTGACCTGCACACTGGAACCGTTGGCACTGGCACCGGCACCACCGACCAGAAGATGGCCCTGGGCGATGGCGTAGGTCTTGCCGTTGATGCCCTTGAGCGGTGTCATCAGCAAGGTGCCACCACGCAGGCTCTTGGCATTGCCGACCGAGGACACCACCACATCGATGCGCTGGCCGGATGCGGCAAACGGTGGCAACCTGGCCGTCACCATCACCGCCGCCACGTTGCGCAATTGCATGTTGGAACCATCCGGGATGGTGATCCCCAGACGCGTGAACATGTTCTTCAAGCCCTGCACGGTAAAGGGCGTCTGCATGGTCTGGTCGCCGGTGCCATCCAGGCCCACGACCAGCCCGTAACCGACCAGCACGTTGTCGCGCACGCCGGCGAAGTGCGCCAGATCACGCAGCGGTCGTGCGTTCGCATGCGCCGGAGCAACCGTGACCAACGTCAACAGCACGCTTGCGAACACTTGCCATGCGGCTCCGGTGAACGGTCGGCGTGGTCGGGTTGAAGCGTTCATGGCGATTACCTCAGAACGGCCAGATGTCGAGCATCAGGTGTTGCAGCCAACCCATGCGCTGGGCATCGCTGATGTAGCCGTCACCGACGTACTCGATGCGTGCATCGGCCACGCGCGTGGACAGCACGCTGTTGTTGGTACCAATGTGGCGCGGATCGACGGTGCCGGAAAAGCGGATGAATTCGGTGCCCTTGTTGATGGCGATCTGCTTCTCGCCGCGCACGCGCAAGTTGCCGTTGCCCAGCACCTTGACCACGGTCACCGTGAGCGTGCCGGTGAACGTGTTGCCGGCGCTGGTGGCGCCACCGCCCTTGAAATCGGTGCCGGACTTGATGTCCATGCCGTAGTCGCCCAGACGCTCCAGACCGGCGGGCACCAGGTCCGGGGAAAAGCTGGTCTTGCTGGAACGATTGGCACTGCTTTGCGAACGCTTGCTCGCACTGACCTGTTCGTCGAACAGCACGGTCAGAAGATCACCGACACGATGCGGGCGCAGGTCCTCGAACAGTGCCCGGTTGCTGCGGTTGCCCTGGAAGATGGAACCGTCGGCCAGCGCTGGCGCAGGCGGCGGCACGGTCACCGGCTTGACGTTGCCGACAATCGAATCATGGAACACGCCGGCACAACCGGACAACGCCAGCACGGATACCGCGGCCAGCGCCACGGCCTTACAGACGGCTGAGACGCGCAAGCATTTCATCGGAGGATTTCACCGCCTTGGAGTTGATTTCGTAGGCGCGCTGGGTCTGGATCATGTTGACCATCGCCTCGACCACATTGACGTTGGAGGTCTCCACATAGGACTGATTCAGACGCCCGGCACCGTTCATGCCGGGGATCGACTCGTTGCGCATGCCCGAGGCCGACGTGGCCAGATACAGATTGCCGCCCATGCTTTGCAAGCCGGCCGGATTGACGAACGTGGACAGGCTCAACTGACCCACCTGCACCGCCTGGTTGTTGCCCGGTTCGGTGACCGACACGGTGCCGTCCTTGCCGATGGTGATCGACAAGGCATCACGCGGAATCATGATGGCCGGCTGCAACGGGTAGCCGCTGGCATTGACCATCTGACCGTTCTTGTCGACCGCGAAGCTGCCGTCGCGGGTATAGGCGTAATCGCCATTGGGCAGCAGCACGCGAAAGAAGCCGCGACCGTTGATGGCCACGTCCTTGGAGTTGCCGGTGTGCTCGAGGCTGCCCTGGGTATGGATGCGTTCGGTCGCCGCCAGGCGCACGCCCGAACCAAGCTCAAGACCCGTCGGCAAGGCATCCTGGATGTTGTTGCGGCCGCCGGCCTGGCGCACGTTCTGATACAACAGATCCTGAAACACGGCGCGTGATTTCTTGAAGCCGTTGGTGCTGACGTTGGCCAGGTTGTTGGCGATCACGTCCATGCGTGTTTGTTGGGCTTCGAGACCGGTCTTGGCGGTCCACAGTGCTTTCATCATGGTGTCATTCTCCAATTATCGACCGTTCGTCGGCGCTCACAGCGACAGCATCCGGTTGGCGTCGCGCGCGTTGTCGTCACTGCTGCTGATGACTTTCATCTGCATGTCGTACAAGCGCGAGTTGGCGATCATGTCGACCATCGAACCGACTGCGCTGACATTGCTGCCTTCCAGGGAACCGGTTTGCAGCCGGGCATCGTCATCTCCCGGCAGCGGTGTGCTCACGCCATTGGCAGCCACCGAGCGAAACAGGCCATCGGCGCTGCGGGTCAACGCGCCTGGCGGCGGCGTGACCAGCTTCAACCGACCTACCGGTGCCAGGGCGTCCGGGTTTTCACCAGCACCGATGGCGCTGATGGTGCCGTCGGTACCGATGAAGAGCCTGGACCCCAACGGCACGATGATCGGCCCGTTCTCGCCCACCACCGGATGACCGCCACTGGTGATCATGCCGTTGCCGTTGACCTGCAAGTCACCGCGCCGGGTATAAGCCTGATTGCCCTGGGCATCCTGCACGGCCAGCCAGGCACGGCCTTCCATTGCCACGTCCAACGGGCGACCGGTGGCAACGATGGGGCCGGGCGAAAAGTCCGACCCGGAGGTGGCGGCCATCACCGACACCCGCGTGTCATGCACGCCGGCGCCTTGCACCGGCACCGCCCGCATCGCGAACAGCTGCGCGCGAAACCCGGCCGTGGACACATTGGCCAGATTGTTGCTGATGACCGCCTGTCGGTTGAGTGACTGCGCGGCCCCGCTCATGGCGGTGTAGATCATGCGGTCCATGGAAGCTCCCTACGCTGCGGGCTCACGTTACGCTCAGGCCAGGTTGACCGTGCTCTGCAGGATGTGATCCTGCACCTTCACGGTCTGGGCGTTGGCCTGATAGGTACGCTGGGCGATGATCAGGTTGACCAGCTGGCTTGCCAGATCCACGTTGGAAGCTTCCAGCGCGCTGCCTTCCAGAGTGCCGAACTTGCCGGTCCCGGCCGTGCCCAGCAGTGGCTGGCCGGAAGCGCCGGTTTCCTTCCACGCATTGTTGCCGACCGGCTCCAGACCCGCCTTGTCGCGGAAGTTGGCCAGCGCGATGGTGCCCAGGCTGCGCGACTGCTGGTTGGAGTAGCTGCCCACGACACTGCCGTCTTCACCAAAATGGATGCCGACCAGCTGTCCGGAGGTATAGCCGTTCTGGGTCAGCGAGGACAATGAAAAGTCGTTACCGAACTGAGTAGTGCCATCCAGATCGAGCGTGAAGTTCATCGTCGCCGCGCCACCGCCCGGGTTGTAGGTGACGGCGGGAAAGGTGCTGCCGGCGGTATCGAGCACGCCGTTGGTGTCGAACTTCAACTGTCCGGTGCCGGCCTGGCTGCCGTCGATCGCGACACGCGTCTCCCATGTGTTGGCGCCCGTCTTGGTGAAGTAGGTCGTCATCAAATGCGGCACGCCGAGCGAGTCGTAGGTGGTTCCCGTATTGGCATACGAGTACGTACCCGGATCGTTGGCGTCGAACGGCGTAGTGCCGCGGTTGATGGTGCCCATGGTGGCGTCGAGATTGAACGTGGCATTCACCTTGGAGGTCGCGTTGGCCGCCATGGCTGCCGACGGCACCTGGATCGGTTGCGGCGTGCCGCCGACGCCGACGCCAGCCGGAAAGCCGGTCAGCTTCGCGCCACTGGCGTTTTCCAGATAGCCGTCCTTGGTCATGGTCAGCTGGCCATTGCGCGAAAACACGATGTGGTCGCCCTGCTTGAAGCGGAAGAATCCGTTGCCGTTGACCGCCAGATCCATGGCGCGCCCGGTGCTCTGCAGCGTGCCGCTGGAGAAATCCTGCAGAACGCCCGCCACCCGCACGCCCTGGCCGATCTTGGAACCGGCATAGACGTCGGCGAACTGCACGCTCGAACCCTTGAAACCGTAGGTCTGCGAGTTGGCGATGTTGTTGCCCACCACATCGATGTTGCGGGCGGCGGCGTTGAGACCGCTGAGTGCCTGTGAAAAACCCATGATTGATTACCTGTATATGAAGGGTGTCGCCGCGGCGTCAGAAAATCTGCCGCACGTCATCGAGTGAAACCGGATCGCTGATGCCGCCCAGATCCAGCAGTGGCCCGTCGGGACCTCGGCTGATGCCACTGACCAGCGCGTAATTGAGACCGGCGACATCGAACGTCTTGTCGTTGTGCACGGCGCTGACCGACACGCTGTAAGCACCTTCCGGCGCCTGCGTGCCGTCGTTCAACTTTCCGTTCCAGGCGAAGGTCTGCAGGCCGGCCGGCTGCTGACCCAGGTCGAAGTTGCGCACGACTTGTCCGCTGCCGTCGGTGATGGTCACCTTGACGTTGTCGGCAGGTCGATCCAGCGCAAATCCGAACGGCGTGGTGGTGCCATCGGTGCCGACCAGTACGCGGTGACCGGGAACCAGCACGCCCTTGCCGATCAGTCCTGCGGCCTGCAACACCCGCCCGGCACCGATCTGGCCGTTGATGCCGTCGAGCGTGTTGTTGAGCGATTCGATGCCGGCGACCGTGTTGATCTGCGCCAGCTGCGAGGTCAGCTCGGCGTTGTTCATCGGATTCATCGGGTTCTGGTTTTTTAGCTGCGTGACCAGCAGCTTCATGAAGTGACTCTGCAGCTTGTCTGCGCCACTCTTGCCGCCCTGGTTGTTGCCATTGATGGCACGCAGGACGGACGAGTCGATGGTCTTGGTGGCGGCGATGCTCATCAGCGCTCTCCGATGGTCAGGGTTTTCATGGCCAGCTTCTTGCTGGTGTTGAACACTTTCACGTTGGCCTGATACGAGCGTGACGCTTCGATGATGTTGACCATCTCGTTGACGGGATTGACGTTGGGCATCATCACGTAGCCATCGGCATCGGCGAACGGGCTGTCGGGGCGATAGGTGCGGCGCAACGGCGACGGGTCCTCGGTCACCTCGGACACCTTCACGCCCTTCATGCCCTCCGCGCCCATGGCCTGGAAAACCACTTGCTTGGCGCGATAGGGCTGGCCGTCGGGGCCCGCCACACTGTTGGCATTGGCCAGGTTGCTGGCCGAGACGTTCATGCGCTGGGATTGCGCCTTCATCGCCGAGCTGGAAATCTGGAATATCGAGAACAGACTCATGCTTCAATCTCCTGCGTGGACGGCACGCTTACCGCGCCGGCTGCATCGCGGCACGCAGACCGCGAATCTTTCCGCTCATCAGGTGCAGCGACACCATGTAGCGCAGCGAGTTGTCGGCAAACCGGGTGCGCGCCTCGTTCATGTCCACGGTGTTGCCGTCCAGGCTGGGCTGCGCCGGTACGCGGTAAAGCAGGTCCACCGGCAACGCGTTGCCGGCCTGCGGTTCGATGTGGCGTGGCGAGGTGGTGGCCATCGACAAATGACCGCCCGCCTCACTGCCGCCGGTAGCCGCCGTCAGCGCGTCGGCGAATTTGAAATCGCGGGCCTTGTAGCCGGGCGTGTCGGCATTGGCAATATTGTTGGCCAGCACCTTCTGACGCCGGGCGCGCAAGGCCACGGCCTGACGATCGAAATGGAAGGCGGAAGCGAGCTGATCAATCATGTTCGCGCACTCGTTGCTTGGGGCTCGGGTCGGTCGACGTCACGCCGGCGCGGACTCGGGCGAAAATTTCAGCGTCGAGATTAGCGCCGTCGACGTCGATCCAAAGGCGTGAACAAGGCGGATTTTTGCTGTCATTTCGACTACTGGACGCCTGTTGCGCGCGTCTACAATGCCGACCATCCCCGAACTGCATCGGGTGTCTCAAGTGCGCCAGCGAGGTACCGCTTCCCCATGCATCGCGCGACCGCAAACACCATGACCGCTCCTGCCACGAGCACGTGCCTTGCATGTCTCGGATTACTGCTGATGGTGAGCGGGACGGTTCACGCCGGAAACTCGGCAAGCGCAGTCGATGCCGCGCGCGCTTTTTTGCAGGCACGGACCGCATCGCTGGGCGGCAAGGCAAGCGTCACCGTGCATGCCTCCGCCGCCGCATTGCCGACCTGCAAGAATCCCCGACCGTTTCTGCCCGGACACAACCAACGTTTGCTTGGACGGGTGACCGTGGGCGTTCGCTGTCAAGGCGGCCAGACGCGTTACCTGCGCGCTCGCGTGTCGGTCATCGGTACCTACTGGGTGGCCGCCCGCGCCATTCCCGCGCGCGTCACCATCGATGCATCCATGGTGCAGCCGCGCCAGGGCAAGTTGGCACGCCTTCCGTACCAGGCGGTATTCAAGCGTTCGCATATCATCGGCATGACCACGACGCGCCGCCTTGCGCCGGGCACCGTCATCGAGCGCAGCCAGCTGCATGCGCCACGGCTGGTACGCAGCCGCCAACCGGTCACGCTGGAGGTGCTGGGCGAGGGCTTTCGCATCACCCGACAAGGCAAGGCACTGCAAAACGGAACCATGGGTGATACGGTTCGCGTCCGGCTGCAAGACCGTTCCATACTGACCGGTACGGTCGCCGGACCGAACCTGGTCCGTCTGGATTTTTGATATTCATGAAAGTTCCATGAATATCCGTCGACAGGTGGCAATCGACCCTAAACTTCAGCGCCGTGGTGCCGATAACCCATACTGCAACGTGATGGAGTATGTGTCGTGAAAATTGACAACGTCACCCACTTGCCGGTGCTCAAGCAAGTCGATCAGAGCCAGGGCAAGGACAAACCGGCGCCCGCCAATGCGGACGCAGGCACGACCGTGCAGTCGTCCGCGGCCACGCATCTGCACCAGTCCGGTACCGATGCCAGCCATGACATCGACCACGTGCGTGTGGCCGAGCTGCGCCAGGCCATTGCCGAGGGTCGCCTGAAAATCGACACCGACCGCATTGCCGACCGGCTGCTGGCCGGCATTCGCGAACTGGACGGGACCTCGCCATGAGTCTGGCTGTCCATCTGCGTGAGCAATTGAACCGGCTGGAACAACTGCAAACCCTGCTTCGGCACGAGCGCCAGCTGCTTGCCGCCGGCGACATCGACGGCAAGGCCTTGAACGCCGTGGCCGAATTGAAGCAACAGCTGCTTGCCGCCATTGACCGGTTCGAAACCCATCGTCGCCAGGTGCGCGACCAGCTCGGTTACGGCAGCGACCACGCCGGCGACGAGGCCGCGGCCAGCGCGAGCGGGTGCCGGCAACTGTGGCGCGACATCCTTGAGCGCACCAGTGAATGTGCACGGCTCAACGCGGTCAACGGCAAGCTGGTCAACCTGCGCATGGTCGACATCCAGCGGCTTCTGAACGACCTCAACGCCATGGTCAGCCGCAACATGTACGGCCCGGACGGACAGCCACGCGGCAACGACCACCGCGTTTGTTCGCGCGCCTGATCAAGCACTCGGTTCTACGGAGTCGCACGCACCGCCTACGCGCTTTTGCGCCTGGAAAACAACTCGCTGTCGGCAGCCAGATGGCTGCGCATGCGCTTGACGGCCTGGCTGTGCAACTGGCACACGCGCGATTCGCTGACACCCAGCACGGCACCGATTTCCTTGAGATTGAGTTCTTCCTGGTAATACAGCGCGATCAGCAGTTTCTCGCGTTCGGGTAATGCCTCGATGGCTGCCTTGAGACGCCCGCGCCGCTCCTCGCCCGCCAGTTCGGCCAATGGCGACAGCGGACTTCCGGTCCCGGCTTCGGGTTCGCCACGCTCGGCCACCAGTTCCTCGAAGGGCAGCAAATAACCATTGTTCGTGTCGGCCAGAAGCTTGTGATACTGCTCCATGCCGATGCCCATGCACGCGGCGATTTCGTGTTCGGCGGGCGCGCGTCCATGGACTTGCTCCAGATGCCGAATGCACGACTCCATGTCGCGGGCCTGACGACGTACGCTGCGCGGCAGCCAGTCGCGACTGCGCAGCTCGTCGATCATCGCCCCGCGAATGCGCTGGCTGGCAAAGGTGGCAAAACTGGCCCCGGCCTGCGGGTCGAACCGTTGCAAGGCGTCCAGAAGGCCGAGTGTCCCGGCCTGGATCAAATCATCAAGATCCACGCCGGCCGGCAGTCTCACCTGCAACGCCAACGCCTGTCGACGCACCGCCGGCAGCTGTTGTTCCAGCAGCATGTCGTGGTCGATTTTGCCCTGTGCGGTATACATGATCCTTCCTCGCTCAGCGCTCGCGGAACCCGTTGACGGCGGCCGCGCCCCCTTTGCCATTATCCGGTCGCTCGAGCGCGCCAAAGCCCGGAACAAACGCGCTTGCCGACGGCTTTTCCGCGGATCGACGCGGCAACCGATCACGCGCATTCATCGGTAGTCGACCAGCAATTGAACTGGCCCGACGTTGATCGCGCCATCGTCGACCGTCTCGAGCCGGAAGCGAAACCGCCAATGCGCACCACCCGGCGTTCCGGCAAAGGCGTCAGTGACACCACGGTGCGCATGCAGGCGCACGCAATAGTTGCCCGTGCACAACCACGCAAGGAGGCCCGGCCCGGACGGTGCCGTGTAACGCCAGCGCACGCGCACCACGTGCGCGGCATCGATGGGGCCCGGCGGCACCAGCGCCTTGCTGACGTAGGCACGCCCGACGCCGGCAACCCGCGGGCCGTCGACCGTGGCACTCCAGCTGCCGGCGCCGGCAAGCGACGTGGCAGGCCACAAGGCCAGCACGCTCAACAACAGCCACCATTTCATGCGACACGCTCGACGAACGATTGCTCCGTCTCGCCATCACGCGCAATCACGGCGCTCACCTCACGCAACGTATCGCGCGCCTCCAGCGCGGCCATCACGGCCTGCGACACGGCAACGGCGCCACGGCGACGACGCGAGCCGGTCAGATTTGCCAACTGTCGCTTTGCCTCCAGGGCCCGACCATCGACCTCGGCGTCAAGACGCCGGGCCAGCGCGGCCAATTCCGCGGCAAGCTGTTCGGTGGACTCGCCCGGCAACGCACCCGGGCGCTGCTGCAACAAGGCGAACGTCCGCTCCACGAGCTTGCCCTGCTCCTCCATGCGCAATGACCACGTCATCAGCTCCATCGCCACCTGCGGTTCGATGAATCGCGGCATCAACCAATACCGCGTGGCCAGCGTCTTGCCGCTTCCGCCATCGCACACGTCGGCAAACCAGGCCGCAAACAGCGGCGCAACCGGACCGATGCCCGGGCATCTGGTAACCGCAAGCCGATGCAAGCGCACCCGCACGTCGCGGCCACGCCAGCGTGCCGACATCGTTGCAGCCGGTCGCGCCCGACTGCGGCATGCCTTCAACGAGCGACGCTCGCCATCATGCCAGACGTGATGGCTGGCACTGGCGCTTGCCAGCCACTGCTGTCCATGAGCGGTCAACCATCGCCAACACACGGTGTCGGGCACACGCGGCAACAAATGTGTCGTGGCGGACAGGTTTTCGTGTACCCACGCCAGGGCTTCGGGCCAGCTGTCCGTCGACAACTGGTGACAACCCTCGACATGCGGCAAACCGCTCGCGTCGAGTGCGCACAAGCGGCGTATGCGGCCAGTACTCCGTTGCCAGTCAATCGCCGACGCGTCGGCATGGGCAGACGCATCCTTGTCATCCGACGTCGGCACTTCGCACGGGCCGCGCTGGTTCCAGCGAGCTTCCAACCGCTCGAAGCCGGGCACCGCATGCCGCAGTGTCGCCAACGCACGGCCAAGCGTGATGCTCTGGTGTGCCAATGCGTGCAGCTGCGGAACCGCCTCGGCGTGATCGTCACGCACCGGTGCGGCCAGGGCATCGGTCACCAGCGCACGCGCATCCGGTTCACGCAGACCCTGCGTTGCCTCCGCACCATCACGCAAACCGACAACACGCAGGCCGTGGCGCATCACGACATCCAGCGCCGGCCCGATGCGTGAACACTGATCGCAATGCGTCAGGATCACGTCATCGAGCTTCGCGCCGGCCTTCTCCGCCTGCGTGCGATACACGCGAACCGTCTCGTCCAGAACTTCCGGCTGACGGGCGGCATCGAGCAACAGGACCACGGCCACACCGGCGCTCCCACCAACGCGCCGCATCTGGCGCCCCAGGCCTTCGTCACCGGCATCGAAGCCGGTACTGTCGATGATCAACAGACGCTTGTCCGGCAACGCGATGCCGGGATCGCGGTCGCCATCGAGCGTATGCACATCAATCCCGCACCCATCGGTCAGAAAGCGCAGCTGCTCGATGCCGAACCGGTTGGTCGGCAGACTGGCCAGTGCCACCCCACCGGGACCGTGAAGCGCGGCGTGACGCGTGGCCAGCGAAACCGCTGCGCGCGTCTTGCCCACACCCGGCGGACCGACCAGGGCCAACACGCGCGACGCCTCAAGCCAATCAGTCGCCGCCACATGGAGCCTGCGGCGCAGCTGCTCGGACAACCACGCATCGTCGATACGTTCGGGCAACGATGCCATCAGGGTTTCGCCCAGCCGCCGGCTGAAACCGGCCACGCGCAAGCGCCGCCACAAGGTCGCATCGTCCGGCTGATGTTGCTTGCGCGGCCGCTCCAACAGAGAGCGAATATCGGCCACTTCGCGCAGCAAGCGCTCACCCAACTGGTCGCTGTCGGCGGCTGACACATCGCCCAGACGATCGGCATCGGCCGCCGCAACCGCCAGAATTTCCACGCCATGGTCGGTGCGGCGATTGGCCAGCACCAGGGCGTCATCACCGCACAACTCGCGCACGCGCTGCATGGCCTCGCGCGTGCCGGTGGCGAGAATGCGTTTGACGCTCACGGATTCACCCCGACCGGACTGGTCACACGCAAGGTGCGGTCATCGGGAATTTCCGCCTGCGACAGGACCGCCAGCTGCGGCAACCCGCGCCGCAGAAAACGCGCCATCAGCGGCCGCAGCGAGGGCGCCACGACCAGCACCGATGGATCCCCGGAGGCCTCCTGATGCTCCATGGCATGAGCCGCGCTTTGCATCAAGGTGTCGGCCAGCCCGGGCTCCAGGGCGCTGCCACCGTTGACGGCCTGGTCCAGCACCTGTTCCAGCCCGGCGTCCAGGCCCATGACGCGCAGTTCGTGCGCGGTGCCGAACCACTGATCGGTGATGGCCCGGCCAAGGGCAATGCGTACCGCGGCCGTCAACGCGTTCGGATCGGGCTGTTCACCGGCCTGCTCGGCCAGGGTTTCGAGGATGGTACGCAGATCGCGGATGGACACTTCCTCGGCCAACAGGTTCTGCAGCAAGCGCTGCAACACCCCCAGCGACACCGTTTTGGGCACCACGTCCTCGATCAACGCCTTGTCGTCCTTGCCCAGTTTGTCCAGCAATTGCTGGACTTCCTTGCGACCGAGCATCTCGCCGGCATGCTGGTGCAGCAGATGATTGAGATGGGTGGCCACCACGGTGCTGGCATCGACCACCGTATAGCCGAGTATCTGGGCCTCCTCGCGTTGGCCCTCGACGATCCATACCGCCGGCAGACCAAACGCCGGGTCGGTCGTTGCCGTGCCGTCCAGCTCGCCGGTCACCTGGCCCGGATCGATGGCCAGCCATTGACCGGGATACGCCTCACCCTCGCCGACACGCGCGCCCTTCAAGGTCACCACGTAGCGATTGGCTTCCAGCTCCAGGTTGTCGCGGATGTGCACGACCGGCGGCAAGAACCCGACATCCTGCGCAAACTTGCGGCGCACACTCTTGATGCGCGCCAGCAGTTCGCCTTCCTGCCGATAGTCGACGAGGCTGATCAGGCGATGGCCCACTTCCAGCCCCAGCATGTCGACCAGCTGCACGTCCTCCCAACTGGCCTCGGTCGATTGCGGTGTCGGTTCGGCCGGTTGTTCGAGCTGCTGATCGGCCACCTGACGCTTCTCGCGACGGGTCAGCAACCAGGCACTCCCGGCCAGGCCCACGGTAAAGAACAGAAAGACCGCGTTGGGCATGCCCGGCACCAGCCCCAGCAGCCCCAGCACGCCCGCGACCAGCCACAGCACGCGCGGCTTGACCAGCAATTGGTCGACCACTTGCTGACCGACATCCTTTTTGGCGTTCACGCGCGACACCGTCACGCCGGCGGCCGTGGAGATGATCAACGCCGGAATCTGCGCCACCAGGCCGTCGCCGATGGTCAGCAGCGTGTAGGTATGCACGGCGTGACCGAAAGACATGTCGTGTTGCAACATGCCGATCAACAGGCCGCCGATGATGTTCACGCCCATGATGACGATGCCGGCGATGGCGTCGCCGCGCACGAACTTGCTGGCACCGTCCATGGAACCGTAGAAGTCGGCCTCGGTGGCCACTTCCTCGCGCCGCTGGCGCGCTTCGCTCTCGTTGATGAGGCCGGCGTTGAGGTCGGCATCGATGGCCATCTGCTTGCCGGGCATGGCGTCGAGCATGAAGCGCGCACCCACCTCGGCGATGCGCCCGGCGCCCTTGGTAACGACCATGAAGTTGATCACCACCAGAATCGCGAACACCACCAGGCCCACGGCAAAATTGTCGCCGACCATGAAATGGCCGAAGGCCTCGATCACCTTGCCGGCAGCGGCGGGGCCTTCGTGGCCGCGCATCAGGATCACGCGCGTGGAAGCCACGTTGAGCGACAAGCGCATCAGCGTGGTGAACAGCAATACCGATGGAAACGAGGAAAATTCCAGCGTGCTCAAGGTGAACATGCTGACCAGCAACACCATCACCGACAGGGCGATGTTGAAGGTGAACAGGAAATCCAGTGCGAACGGCGGCAATGGCAGGATCAGCATTGCCATGACCAGCATGATGAACACCGGACCGGCCATCAGCTTCATGCGCGGACTTTTCCACCACGACCCGCCCAGGCTCATGCTCATTGCGTTCACGGGGCGCCCTCCGCCGCGTTGTTGATCACGTCCATGCCCTCGGGCACGGACAAGTCGTCAGGTCGTGGCGGTGCATCGCCGCCGTCGGTTTGCACACGCTTGAGGCGCATCGCCCACACCAGTACCTCCGCCACCGCCGAATACAGCGCGCCGGGGATTTCATGGTCCAGATCCACATGCCGATACAGCGCGCGCGCCAGCGGCGGCGCTTCGAGCATCGGCACCGCGTGTTCGTGGCCGATCTCGCGGATGCGCGCCGCGATGGTCGAAGCGCCCTTGGCCACCACCCGCGGCGCCGCCATCTTCGCCTCGTCGTAGCGCAAGGCCACGGCGTAGTGCGTGGGGTTGGTGACGATGACATCGGCGTCCGGCACCTTGCTCATCATGCGGCCCCGCGCCATCGCCTGCTGCTGCGCGCGGATGTGGCCCTTCACATGCGGGTCGCCCTCGGTTTCCTTGTGCTCGCGCTTGATCTCGTCCTTGGACATGCGCAGTTGCTTGGCGTGACTCCACAACTGATACGGCACATCAATCAGCACCACCACGATCAGGGCCAAGATCATCAGGCCGCAAGCGACCACGACCTGATGCATCGACCGCCCCATGGCGGCGTCGACGGGCAGTCCCATCAACGCGACCAGGTCGCCGCGATGGTCATACAGATAGACCATGCCCACGCCGCCGACCAGCAGCGACTTGGCCGTCGCCTTGAGGATCTCGATCGGAAGCTGGCTGGAGACCATCTTCTTGAGGCCCTTGGCCGGGTTCAGCTTTGAAAGCTTGGGCGCCATCGACTTGGCCGAGATCATCCAGCCACCCAGCAGCATCGGCGACACCAGCGCCACCACCATCAGCAGCAGGAACAATGGAACGGCGGCAAACAGGCTGTGCCCACCCATCGCGTAGACGTGCGCCAGCATCACGCGGGTGTCGAATGCCTGCCCGCGGTCAAACACGAACGCGTGCTCCATCACCGACCCCAGACCCCGGGACAGGATCGAACCCATCGACCACAGACCCAGCAGACCGGCGCCCAGCAACAGAAACGTCGTCAGCTCGCGCGAGCGCGCGATCTGGCCTTCCTCACGCGCCTTCTCCAGCCGCTGAGGTGTCGCCTGCTCGGTCTTTTCCTGGTCGTCGTTGCTGTCTGCCATGCCGGACACGGGTCGGAAAGGGGAATTCCCAACCGTCATTGTCGGCGCTCCTCGGCGCCGGCAAACCGGCGATTAACCGCAAACCGGGCCGGTTATTCGCGCAAATGCACGCCCATGCCCACCGCGTCCGACGAAGGCGCAGTCGGCATCAGGGACTCTCTGATCAACTCCGCGCAGACGGAAAATCAGAAGCCCAGCTCGTCGAGCAGGTCGTCGACCTGATCCTGGCTGTTGACCACGCCCTCGGCGTCGTCGCGCACCTGGGGACCATTGGTCAGCCCGATTTCCTCGGTGACCGCGGCGGTATGCCAATGTCCCTCCATGCGTTTGCGCATGGCATCGCGGTCTTCGCCTTCGGGAACGCTGTCCAGAAGCACCTGCAGGAGCTGCTTCTCCACTTCCTGGATGACGTCCATCATCTTCTTGATGACCTGGCCGGTCAAATCCTGGAAATCCTGGGCCATGGTGATTTCCAGCAGCTCCTTGTTGACCTGCCGGGTCACCGCCGGCACGCTGGCCAGATAGCCACGCGTCGCCTTGACCAGATCGCGGGCTTCGTCGAGTTCCCGCGGATGCTCGAACCACTGATCCCATTCCTTGCCCAGCGCCTCGGCATCATCGCCAAGCGTGTCCGACAATGGTTGCGCGCGGTCGATGGCATTCAGGGAGCGCTCTGCCGCCTGCTCGGTCATCTGCGCGACGTAGCTGAGCCGGTCGCGCGCGTCCGGAATGGCTTGCGCCGCTTTCTCCACTTCCTTGTTGAGGCCCAGCTCGCGCATGCTCTGACGCAGCATCCGCGTCAGCTTGCCGATGCGTTGTACCAGCTCGTCGCTGTCGGCCGCGTCACCCATTGCCAGTTGTGCTACATCGATATTCATAACCCGTCCTTCATTGGAGCGCAAAGCGCACGGTCACTTGCCCAGCTTGTCGAGGATCTTGTTGAGCTTTTCCTCGAGCGTGGCGGCGGTAAAGGGCTTGACGATGTAGCCGTTGGCGCCGGCCTTGGCCGCGGCGATGATGTTTTCCTTTTTCGCCTCGGCGGTGATCATCAGTACGGGCGTGTCCTTGAGGGCGTCGTCGGCGCGGACCTGCTTGAGCATTTCCAGACCATCGAGGTTGGGCATGTTCCAGTCGGAGATCACGAACTGGATGGCGTTGCCGCGCAATTTTTCCAGCGCATCCTTGCCATCCTCGGCCTCTTCCACGTTGGTGAACCCCAGCTCCTTGAGCAGGCTGCGAACAATGCGTCGCATGGTGGGAAAGTCATCCACTATCAGGATGCTCATGTTTTTGTCGGTCATCGGTTTGTTCCGTTGCGGTGATCGCCCCGTGGGGCGTGGTTCAGAAGGCTTCCCAATCCTCGGTCGCGGTGGCCAGCGCAGGCTGCGCCGCATCCGCTCCCGCGGCGTCGGTTTCACTACGTCGTGGCGCGTGTGCCGGCGGTGCCGGCGAGGCCTGGGGGCGTGCGGATGCCTCGTTGCGTGTGCTGTCGACAACGCCGGCGTCGCCTGCTTTCTTGCCGACCGATTCACGCATGCGGAATACGGCCATGGCCGAATCGAGCCTGGCGGCCTGCGCCTCCAGCGAGACCGCTGCCGCGGACGTCTGCTCGACCAGCGCGGCATTTTGCTGGGTCACCTCGTCCATCTGACTGACGGCCCGACTGACCTGCTCGATGCCGGTACTTTGCTCCTGCGAGGCGGCAGAGATTTCATCCATGATGTCGGTCACGCGCTGCACCGAAGAAACCACCTCGCGCATGGTTTCGCTGGCTTGCTCGACCTGAGACGAGCCGTCACTGACCTGCTCGCCCGAGCTGTCGATCAGCTGCTTGATCTCGCGCGCGGCATCGGCGCTGCGGCCGGCCAGGTTGCGCACCTCTCCGGCGACCACGGCAAAGCCGCGACCCTGCTCGCCGGCACGCGCGGCCTCGACCGAGGCGTTGAGTGCCAGGATGTTGGTCTGGAAGGCGATCGAATCGATCATGCCAATGATTTCGGCCACCTTGCTGGAACTGTCGCTGATGCCGCGCATGGTCACCGTCACCCGCTCCATGACCTGGCCGCCGCGGCTGGCCGTGGTCGAGGCGTCTTTGGCCAGGCGACTGGCCTGACGCGCGTTGTCGGCGTTTTGCCTCACCGTGGCGGTGATCTCCTCCATGCTGGTGGCGGTTTCTTCCAGCGACGCGGCCTGCTCCTCGGTACGCGAAGACAAGTCGGCATTGCCGCGCGCAATCTCGCGCGAGCCGACATGGATGGAGTTGCTGCTTTTGCGTGCCTGACCGACGATTCGGCCGAGGCTCGCCTGCATGTGACGCATCGAGTCGAACAGCTTGCCGATCTCGTTGCGCCCGCGTATGTGCAAGGTATGCGACAAGTCGGCCCCGGCAATGCGCTCGAGTTCCTTGCCGGCGACAACCAGCGGCGCCACGACCAGACGGCGCAGAGCGACGAAGACGGCCGCCAGCAACAACAACGCCACCACCAACGCAGCCATCACGGCGTAGAACGCCACGCCGGTTTGATGTTCATGCTTTGCGACCAGTGCCTCGCCGCGAGTGCCGGCACGGGCGGCGAACGTCTTGAACGATTCGGCCATGGCCGAGCCGGTGGTGTCGGCACGATTGCGCAGCGCATTGAAAGCCTCGGTATCCCGCTGCTTCAAAGCCGCCATTTGCCGCGCCAGCAGATCCAGCTCGGCATCAAAACGGGCGGCAAGCTGTTTGACGAGTTTTTTGTCCTTGACGGTGGCGAAACCCTGGCGGAATCGCTTGACGCCGGCATGGGCCTGATCGATCAGGCCGGGCACGGTCTTGAGCGCGGCGACATCGAGCTTCTCGGGTTTGACGTCGATGTAATAGGACGCCGTATCCATGATGAAACGCGCGCCGTTGATCCGGTTCAACGTGCGCCGTGCGGGCGCGACCTGGCTCTGTTGCAGCCGCGTGATGGATTGAAACGATTGGCCGGCCGCATTGGTGGTGCTGATGTGCAGGCCGACGATCACCAGCATCATGACGGCACACACGCCCAAGGCGCCGGCGACGATGGTGTTGATGCTCAGGTCGTGCATGGATTTCATTTGCGATGTCTCTGGGGAGGTATTCGGTTTTTCAGGTGACGGGGCCGTGGTTTTCATACGCGTTGCGCCCGTCCGGCGGCGACGGCGAGCGCCAGTATGCGTGGCGCCACGTCCTCCAATGCCAGCACTTCGCTGGCTCCCCCCCGGGAAATCGCTTCTCGCGGCATGCCGAAAACCAATGATGTTTCCTGATCCTGGGCCAGGGTGACCGCACCGGCGCGGCGCATGGCCACAAGCCCCGCGGCACCGTCCTTGCCCATGCCGGTCAAAAGCACGCCGATGGCATTGCGTCCGGCACGTGCGGCGGCCGAGTGGAACAACACGTCCACCGATGGACGGTGGCGATTGACCGGCACCCCGGTATCGAGCTCGACCACGTAATTGGCGCCGCTGCGCACCAGCTTGAGGTGACTGTCACCCGGTGCGATGTACACGTGCCCCGGCAGCACGCGTTCGCGATGCTCGGCCTCCTTCACGCTGACCCGGCACAAACGGTTCAGGCGCTCGGAGAACGAACGGGTGAACCCGGCGGGCATGTGCTGGGCAACCAGCATCGCCGGACTGTTGGCCGGCAAGACCTCGAGTACTTGGCGTATGGCCTCCGGCCCGCCCGTGGACGCGCCGAGGATGACCAGCTTTTCGCTGGATATCATCGGCGCGCTCAGCGGTGTCGAATGCTTGCGTTCCTCGCGTCGGCGCGGACGCGAACGGGCTGCGGCACGAATCTTCGTGGCAATGAGATCGCCGTAGTCCAGCATCCCTTCGCGTATGCCGATGTCCGGTTTGGCGACAAAATCCACCGCGCCCAGCTCCAGTGCCTTGAGCGTCACCTCGGAGCCGCGCCGGGTCAATGACGAAATCATCAACACCGGCATCGGGCGCAGTCGCATCAGACGTTCCAGGAAGTCGAGCCCGTCCATGCGTGGCATCTCGACGTCCAGGGTCAGCACATCCGGATCATGCTTCTTGATCAGGTCGCGCGCCACCAGTGGGTCCGGTGCCACGGCCACCACCTCCATGTCGTCGTGTTCGTTGATGATCCGGGTCATCAAGTCCCGAATCAACGCGGAGTCGTCGACGCACAGCACTTTGATTGTTTTTGTAGTCAAGGTCGGTCCACGGCGTGTCGGGCTGTCGAGTCATGCAAGTCCCGGCCATTGATATCGGCGATGCGAGGGGATTCTTTAGGGACTGTGCGACTACGGCCTGCCGTGTAACCCGGCGTCATAAGCCCGCGCAAGCGGTGGTACAAGAAAACCGTCGCGCAATCAGCGATAGGTCCGCGTTACCACCCACGCGGCATGCTCGCCCGAGGCGTGCATCCACTGCGCGTAGTAGCCAAGCAGCGACGAGCTGGTGGCGTTCGCTTGACGAATCGTGAGGTGATAATGCGCCAAGGGGACCTTGCGGCCAGCGCTTTGGCGATAGCAGGTCAGTTGTCGTGAGCGGAGCTGCGCCGTGGCGGTGTCGCGTGTCAGCGCCAGCCGCTCCCCCGAAGCCGTACACGTCGGGTTGACCACCGCGCCGGTGAAAGTGATGACTCCGCCGGTTGCCGGATCGGCACAGGCCATGCCTGCCAGCACACCCACCATGGCGAGCATCACGGCAATTGCCGCGACCACCACGGCTTTTCGCATCCGGGGCGCAGCAACTGTGTCAATCATCCTGGCTTCCCTCAAGCAAAGTCGGCAACGGGTGATCTGGCTATCGGCGGCTCCCGAGAAAACTTTAGGGACACGGCGACCGGGCTTTCGCTTTCGGGGTTCATTCACGTCTGCGCGAAACCCCGTACAGGGCCAAGCAAGCCTTTGTCCGAAAAAGGGCATAGGGTGGAAGGCGTTGCACGCATGACTCTTTCGCGTTGCGGACACCACGCCAGGCATCGGGACGCCCGCATGCCGCGGGCGCGAGTCCGACGCTTGATCCGAAGGGCAGGACACATGGCGCACACGACTCCCGCACCCGATCGCGATTCACTGCCCAAGGTGGTCATCGTCGGCGGTGGATTCGGCGGTCTGGCGGTCGCCAAGGGCCTGCATGACGCGCCGGCCGATGTATTGCTGATCGACCAGCGCAACCATCACCTGTTCCAGCCCATGCTGTACCAAGTGGCCATGGGTCAGGTGATGCCGGGCGATATCGCCGAGCCGCTGCGCCGGGTGTTCGAAGGCGACGCCACGGTGCGGCCGCGCATGGATGCCGTCGAAGGTGTCGATCTGGACGCACGCCGGATCGATTTTGCCAGCGGCCAGAGCACGCACTACGACATGCTGGTCCTGGCTCCGGGCGCCCGCTTCCAGTACCTGGGGCATCCCGAGTGGGAAGCGCACGTGTTCACGCTGAAAAATCTCGAACAGGCCATGGGCATGCGCGAGCGGATTTTCTCCGCGCTGGAGCAGGCCGGCCACGCCGAGGACGACGCGGCACGCCGCGCCCACCTGAGCTTTGTCATTGTCGGCGCCGGACCCACCGGCGTCGAGCTGGCCGGCGCGCTGGGACGGTTGCTGCCCGGCATTGTCGACAAGCAGTTTCCCGAGATCGACCGCAAGCAATTGCGCATCATGCTGATCGACCCCAAGCCACGCGCGCTGGCGACCATGCACGAATCGCTCGGCATTTATGCCGGCCAGCGCCTGCAAGCGATGGGGGTGGAATTGATGACCGAGGTCGCCGTGGACGACATCGGCGACGGCTGGGTGCAGCTTCCCGATGAGCAACGCATCGATGCCACCACCATCATCTGGGCCGCAGGCATGGAAGGCGCGGGCGCCGGCGACTGGTTGCCGGAGGCGCTGGTCGGCAAGGGCAACAAGGTGCCGGTCGGCGCCGACCTGACCGTTCCGAATCATCCCGAAGTCTTCGTGATCGGCGATGCCGCTGCGGCCACCAATGAAGACGGCGAACCCTATCCCGGCCTGGCCGCCGTGGCCAAGCAGCAAGGCGCGTATGTGGCCGACGTGATCCGCGCACGACTGGACCCGGCACGGGGCCCGCCCTCGCGCTTCCATTACAAGGACTACGGCACCATGGCCATCATCGCCAACGGCTGCGCGGTCGGCGAAATCCGCGGCCACGACGTCGACGGTCTGAGTGCCTGGCTGCTGTGGGGCATGGTGCATCTGTATTCGCTGGTCAGCGCCGGCAAGCGCGTCATGGTGCTGGCCAGCTGGCTGTGGGCGATGCTCACGGGCCGACATCAGCGCGTGCTTTTGACCAGCGCCGGCCGCCACAAGCGCGACACCGAGGCCGATTCGGCCGCCGCATCGAAGCCGTCATGAGTCATTGTCCGACAACCCGTGACGCGCTTTCGCGTCATCGCCGCATTCGCCTGATTCCGAACACACGTTTTGCGAGGCAAACCCCATGAGCCGTCCCCTCTCGCCCCACCTGACCTGGTACCAGCCGCAAATCACCTCGACGCTGTCGATTTTGCACCGCTTCAGCGGCATCGCCCTGGCCGTGGGCACCATCGCGCTGGCGTGGTGGGTGGTGGCAATCGCCATCGGCGGCAGCACGTATGCCGACACCGCCTGGCTGTACACCTCCATCGGCGGGCAGGTCGTCCTGTTTTGCTGGACGCTGGCACTGGCGTTTCACCTCAGCAACGGCATCCGGCACTTGTTCTGGGATGTCGGCACGGGTTTCGACATGCGCTCGGTCAACCGCAGCGGCATCGCCGTGCTGGTCATGACCACCGTGTTCACCATCACGATCTGGCTGATCGTGTTGCTGGCTTGAGAGGCAAATCACCATGAGCGACAAACACAAAACCGATGACGACAGTGACGACGATGACGATGTCATCAAGGTCAAGCGCACATCCACCAGTCCGGCGCTGCTAAGTCAGTTGCAACGAAGCCGGCAGTATCAACAGACCCGCGGACTGGGCGCCGGGGCCACGGGCGCATCGACCTGGCTGGTGCAGCGCACCACCGCACTGGCGCTGGTGCCGCTGGCGATCTGGTTCGCGGTCAGCGTAGTGCGTCTGAGTCAGGGCTCGCAGGCGGGCGCCGCCGCGTGGCTGGCGTTTCCGATCAATGCGGTGTTGATGGCGCTGTTCATCGTCATCGCGCTGCGTCACGCCGTCATCGGTCTGCAAATCGTGCTCGAGGATTACCTGCGCAACATCGCCGCGCGCACCGCCGTCGTGCTGCTGATCAAGGCCGGCGCCATCGTCCTTGGTGCCGCCTCGGTGGCGGCGCTGATCCGGCTTGTGGCCATTTGAGGAGAACCATGCATGGCACAACATGACGACATCGTCGATCACGCCTTCGACGTGCTGGTGCTGGGCGCCGGCGGCGCCGGCCTGCGCGCGACCCTGGGCATGGCCTCCACCGGCCTCAAAACCGCCTGCATCAGCAAGGTCTTCCCCACCCGCTCGCACACCACGGCCGCGCAAGGCGGCATCGCCGCGGCGCTCGGCAACATCATGGAAGACGACTGGCACTGGCACATGTACGACACCGTGGCCGGCTCGGTGTGGCTGGGCGATCAGGACGCCATCGCCTATCTGTGCCACGAGGCCATTCCAGCGGTGATCGAACTTGAACACATGGGCGTGCCGTTTTCGCGCACCGACGACGGGCGCATCTACCAGCGCAAGTTCGGCGGCCACACCACCCATTGTGCCGACGGCGAAATGGCCGCGCGCGCCTGCGCCGCCGCCGACCGCACCGGCCACGCGATCTTGCACACGCTGTACCAGCAATGTCTGAAGCACCAGGCGCAGTTCTTCATCGAATACTTTGCGGTCGACCTGCTGATGGATGACGACGGCGCCTGTTGCGGCCTGATCGCCTTCAGCCTCGTCGACGGCACCTTGCACCGCTTTCGCGCCAAGCAGACGGTGCTGGCCACCGGCGGGTGCGGGCGCGTGTTCGCCTCGTGCACCTCCGCGCACACCTGCACCGGCGACGGCAATGCGATGGCGCTGCGCGCCGGTGTGCCGTTGCAGGACATGGAGTTCGTGCAATTCCACCCCACCGGCCTGCTTGGCTCGGGTTGCCTGATCACCGAAGGCGCACGCGGCGAAGGTGGCTACCTGACCAACGGCGAGGGCGACCGTTTCATGCCCAATTACGCGCCGCAGCAGAAAGACCTGGCCAGCCGCGACATCGTCAGCCATGCCGAAGGCGTGGAGATGCGCGAGGGCCGTGGCTGCGGCGACGACGGCGACCATATCCTGCTGCATCTGGAAGACATCGACGACGCCACGCTGGAAAGCAAGCTGCCCGGCATCATCGAAACCGTGCGCATTTTCCGCAACATCGACATCCGCAAAGAGCCCATCCCGGTGGTGCCCACCGCCCACTACTGCATGGGCGGCATCCCCACCAACCTGCACGGCGAGGTCATCGACCCGCATCGCGGCGACGACAACGCCACCGTGCCCGGCCTGATGGCGGTCGGCGAAACCGCCTGCGTGTCGGTGCACGGCGCCAATCGCCTTGGCACCAACAGCCTGCTCGACATCATCGTGTTCGGCCGCGCGGCCGCGCTGCGCGCCGTCGACATCATCGACCCGGACAGCGACGTGCCGTCAACGCCAAAGGCCTGCGAAGAAAAAATCCTCGAACGCTTCGACACCCTGCGCCACAACGCCGGTGGCAACAATCCAGGCCAGGTGCGCGGCGACATGCAACGCCTCATGCAGGACCACTTCGGCGTCTTCCGCAAACAAGACACCATG
>DASSKC010000042.1:0-38660 GCA_035690885.1 Oleiagrimonas sp.
AGGGCATGACCGTGGTCGACAGTTTGGCGCTGGCGGCCAGGCCGCAGCTGGCAACATTGCCATAGGGCACCGTGGTGGCCAGCAGCGAGGCCAACATGTCGCCGCCGACGGTATCCATGGCGCCGCCAAAGCTGGCCGAGGTCATCGGCTTGCCGGCTGCATCGATGGCATCGCGGTCCAGGCACTGGCTGGCACCGAGCTGGCGCAGAAAATCGAAGCGATCACGTTTGCCACTGACGGCGTGCACCTCGTAGCCGGCTTGGGCGTAGATGTCCACGGCCAGCATGCCGACGCCGCCCGTGGCACCGGTGACGGCCAACGGCCCCAGTTCCGGCGTCTGCCGGTTCTCGTGCATGCGATACAGACCCAGCGCGGCCGTGAAGCCGGCGGTGCCCAGGATCATGGCCTCGCTCAGCGACAGGCCCGCGGGCAGGGGAATCGTCCACTGTGCCGGCAGACGGGCGTATTCGGCATAGCCGCCGTCACGCGTCTCGGACAAGCCGCAACCGGTGCACAGCACGGCGTCGCCTTCCTTGAATGCCGGGTCCTCCGACGCCACGACATGGCCGGCCACGTCGATGCCGCCGACCAGCGGGAAGCGCCGCAGGATCTTGCCTTTGCCGGTGCCCGCGAGTGCATCCTTGTAGTTGACCGACGAATATGCCGTCTTGATGACGACCTCGCCGGGATTCAAATCGTCCAGCGCCACCGGCTCGATGCCGGCACGATAGCCGGCATCGTCGTCGTGGATGCGAAAGGCGCGGAAGGAGTCGGAGACCATGCCGGTGTCAGTCTTCGTACCAGAGCGAGATGACGACACATGGCGGTTCGGCACTGCCGCCTGCCAAGGACTGGCGCATGTCGACGACTTTCACGCCGGGGTTCTGTGCCAACCACTCATTGACGCCGTCCTCGATCTGGTTCGCAAACTTCCCTTTTGAGAGATACCCGTCCTTGCAGAAAAAGATCTTTACCTTCATCGTCGCTCCTTGCATTGGCCTTGATGGGTCTCAATTGGCCTTGTGGATCGCGCGCTTGTCGACCGACAGGGCCGCCTCGTGCACGACTTCGGACAAGGCCGGGTGGGCGTGGATGATGCGCGCCAGATCTTCGGCGGCACCCTTGAATTCCATCGCGACCACGCCTTCGTGGACCATTTCCGAGACCACCGGGCCGACCAGGTGCAGGCCGAGGATGCGATCGGTTTCGGCGTGCGCGATCACCTTGACCTGGCCGACGGCTTCGTTCATGGCCACGGCGCGACCATTGGCCGTGAACGGGAAGCTGCCGGTCTTGACCGGGATGTCCTCGTCCTTGCACTGCTGCTCGGTCTTGCCGACCCAAGCGATCTCCGGCTCGGTATAGATGACGTAAGGCACGGTGTCGTAGTTCATGTGACCGGCCTTGCCGGCGATCAGCTCGGCGACCATGACGCCTTCTTCGGAGCCCTTGTGCGCCAGCATCGCGCCGCGCACGCAGTCGCCCACGGCCCAGACGCCATCGACGCCGGTCCAGCAGTGCTCGTCGACCTCGATGCGGCCGCGATCGTCGGTCTTCACGCCGGTGTCGTCACCGAGCAAGCCTTCGGTGTAGGCGCGTCGGCCGACGGCGACCAGCAGCTTGTCGACGCTGAGCGACTGCTCGCCCTTCTTGTCTTCGTAGGTCAGCTCGACCTTGTTTTTCTTGACCTCGGCCTTGGAGACCTTGGCACCCAGTTTGATGTCCAGGCCCTGCTTCTTGAACTCGCGCGCGGCGACCTTGGCGATGTCCTTGTCGGCGGCAGGCAGGAAGTCGGGCAGGGCTTCGAGTACGGTGACCTCCGAGCCCAGGCGGTTCCACACGCTGCCCAGCTCCAGGCCGATCACGCCGGCACCGATGACGGCCAGCTTGCCGGGGGTCTTGTCGAAATCGAGTGCGCCGGCATTGTCGACGATGTGCTTGCCGTCGAACTTGGCAAACGGCAGCTCGACCGGCACCGAGCCGGAGGCAATGATCACGTTGGTCGCTTCCAGCGTCTCGGTCTTGCCGTCCTTGTCGGTCACTTCGACCTTGTTGCCCTTGAGCAACTTGCCCTTGCCGAAGTACGACGCAACCTTGTTGCCCTTGAACAGCATGCCCACGCCGCCGGTGAACTGCTTGACGATCTTGTCCTTGCGACCGGTCATGGTCTTGACGTCGATCTTGGCATCCTTGGTGGTGATGCCGTGCGTGTCGAAGTGCTTGGTCAGGTTCCAGAACTGCTTGGACGAATCGAGCAGCGCCTTGGACGGAATGCAGCCGACATTCAGGCAAGTGCCGCCAAGCGCCTGCTTGCCGTCCTTGCCTTCGAAGGCGTCGATGCAGGCCGTTTTCAGGCCCAGCTGCGCGGCGCGGATCGCGGCCACGTAACCGGCGGGGCCGGCACCAATGACGATGACGTCGAATTTGTCGCTCATGGTTTGGATTCCTCGGGTGGGGTCGCGCCAGCGTGTGTCGCGGAGGGTTCGAAAAGCAAGGGACGAGGGACGAGGGGCGAGGGGCTGGGTAGTGCGGGCTTTTCGCCCCTGGTCCCTGGCCCCTGGCCCCTGCTTTCAGATCGCGTAGCGATCAGAGCCCCAACAGCATGCGATGCGGATTTTCCAGCTGATCCTTGATATCAACCAAAAACAGCACCGCGTCCTTGCCGTCGATGATGCGGTGGTCGTAGCTGATGGCGATGTACATCATCGGCGCGGCAACGACCTGGCCGTTCTCGACCACGGCGCGTTCCTTGATGGTGTGCATGCCCAGGATCGCGCTTTGCGGCGGGTTGACGATCGGCGTGGACAGGAGCGAACCGAAGGTGCCGCCGTTGGTGACGGTGAAGGTGCCGCCTTGCAGGTCGTCCAGGGTCAGCTTGCCGGCGCGGGCGCGCGTGGCGTAATCGGCGATGGCCGACTCGACCTCGGCAAAGCTCATGTCCTGGGCGTCGCGCAGGACCGGCGTGACCAGACCCTTGTCGGTGGACACGGCAATGGAGATGTCCTGGTAGCCGTGGTAGATGATGTCGTGCTCATCGACCGAGGCGTTGACCACCGGATGGCGCTTGAGCGCTTCGCACACGGCCTTGACGAAGAAGCTCATGTAGCCGAGCTTGACGCCGTGCTCGGCCTTGAACTGCTCGCCGAAGTCCTTGCGCATCTGCTTGACCTTGGCCAGGTTGACCTCGTTGAACGAGGTCAGCATGGCGATGGAGTCCTTGGACTGCATCAGGCGTTCGGCGATGCGCTTGCGGATGCGCGTCATCGGCACGCGCTCTTCGGGACGCTCGCCCGGGGTCGGCGTCAGGTCTTGCTGGCCACCGGACTTGCCATGATTGACCAGGTCTTCCTTGGTCACGCGGCCACCGCGGCCGGTGCCTTCCACCTTGCTGGCATCGATGCCTTCCTCGGTGGCCACGCGACGGCCGGCCGGAGAAAGGTCTTCGCTGCCCTTGGCTGTCTTCGGTGCCTCGGCCTTGAGCGCCGGGGCGGGGGCGCTTTCCGATTTCTTTTCCGTTTTCTTCTTCGTGTCGGACTGGTCTTCGGACTTGTCCTCGGAGCTGTCTTCGGACTTGTCGTCCGCCGGCGCGGCCGCGCCTTCCTCGATGATCGCCAGCACTTGCTGGCTGGTCACGGTTTCGTCGGATTCGAACTTGATTTCCTTGAGGACGCCGTCGACGGGCGAGGGCACTTCGAGCACGACCTTGTCGGTCTCGAGGTCCACCAGGTTCTCGTCGCGACTGACGGCTTCACCGGCCTTCTTGTGCCATTCGGCGACGGTGGCATCGGTGACGGACTCGGGGAGAACCGGGACTTTCAGTTCGGTGGCCATGTCTTGCTGTCCTTTGGATCGTGTCTGGGATGGGGACTACGCCGGAAGATCGCTGTCTGGCAGCGTCATTCCGATGTGTGATCGGTGTCGAGCGGTGCGGTGAGGGCCTGTTCGACCAGCGCCTTCTGCTCGGCAATGTGGGTATTGAGGTGGCCGCAGGCCGGGGATGCCGAACGCGCACGCCCCGCATACGACAGCGCATGCCGATCGCTGACGCAAGCCTGCAGGTGATGGCGGATCTGGAACCACGCACCCTGGTTCATGGGCTCTTCCTGACACCAGACCACCTCGTCGGCGGACTTGTACTTGTCGAGCTCCGCGCTCACTTCGCCGCGCGGGAACGGGTACAGCTGTTCGACACGCACGATGGCCACGTTGTCCAGCTCGTCGGTCTCGACCGCTTCGAGCAAATCGTAATAGACCTTGCCCGAGCACAGCACCACGCGCTTGACCTTTTTCGCGGTCTTGACGTGCTGGTCGGCGATGACGTTGTGGAAGTGGCCGTTGGACAGCTCTTCCAGCGTCGACACCGCGCGCTTGTGACGCAGCAGGGATTTGGGCGTCATCACGATCAACGGTTTGCGCACCTTGCGCAGCATCTGCCGGCGAATCATGTGGAACGCCTGCGCCGGCGTGGTCGGCACGCAGACCTGCATGTTGTTGAGTGCGCACAGCTGCAGGTAGCGCTCCAGGCGCGCCGAGGAATGCTCGGGACCCTGACCTTCGTAACCGTGTGGCAGGAACAGGACCAGGCCGCACAGGCGATTCCATTTGGATTCGCCGGCACTGATGAACTGGTCGATGACGACCTGGGCGCCGTTGGCGAAGTCGCCGAACTGGCCTTCCCAGATCACCAGGGTTTCCGGGTCGGCGGTGGCGTAGCCGTATTCGAACGCCATGACGGCTTCTTCGCTGAGCAGCGAGTCGATGACTTCGATGTCGCGCTCGGCGTCGATGCTGGCCAGCGGAATGGCGGTGTTGCCGGTTTCCTGATCGTGCAGGACGGCGTGGCGATGGAAGAACGTGCCCCGGCCGGAATCCTGACCGACCAGACGCATGTCGCAGCCTTCGCTGATGAGGCCGGCGTACGCCAGGTTCTCGGCAAAGCCCCAGTCCAGTGGCTTGTCACCGGCGATCATTTTCTGGCGATCGTCGTAGATGCGCTTGACCCGCGAATGCAGCTTGAAGCCCTCGGGTGTTGCCAGGATGACGCCGCACAGTTTTTTCATCGCGGCAGGCGTCAAGCCGGTATCGACCGTTTCGTCCAGGCTGCCGCCGATATGCTTGGACCACTGGAACGTGGTGCCGCCCTGTTCGGTGGCAAGGTCGGTGACCGGATGGCCTTCCTCGAGATGCTTGCGGTAGGTTTCGACCAGGCCCTTGGCGGCGTCGGCGTCGATCACGCCGGCCTTTTGCAGGCGCGCGGCATAAACCACGCGCGGCACCGGATGCTTGCGGATGACCTGATACATGGTGGGCTGCGTGGCCGCCGGCTCGTCGGCCTCGTTGTGGCCGTTGCGCCGGTAGCAGACCAGATCGATGACCACGTCCTTCTTGAACCGGCGACGGAACTCGAATGCCAGCCGGGTGACCTGGACCACGGCTTCGGGATCGTCGCCGTTGACGTGGAAAATCGGCGCATTGACCAGCTTGGCAACATCCGTGCAGTACAGCGTCGAACGCGCGTCCTGGGGATTGGAAGTGGTGAAACCGATCTGGTTGTTGATGATGATGTGCACGCTGCCGCCGACGCCGAAGCCGCGCGCCTGCGACATCTGCAGCGTTTCCATGACCACGCCCTGGCCGGCAAACGCGGCATCGCCGTGGATCATGATCGGCATCACTTCGCCGCGGATCTTGTCGTGGCGACGCGTCTGGCGTGCACGCACCGAACCGGCGACCACGGGGTCGACGACTTCCAGATGCGACGGGTTGAATGCCATCGCCAGATGCATGTTGTTGCCGCCCGGCGTGGTCACATCGGCGGAGAAGCCATTGTGGTACTTCACGTCGCCGCTGTGGTCGGGATCGTCGGGGTGATGGAACTTGCCCTCAAATTCGTCGAACAGTTCCAGCGGCGGCTTGCCGAGCGTGTTGACCAGCACGTTGAGGCGACCACGGTGGGCCATGCCGATGACCATTTCGCCGACATCGTCGTCGCCGCCGGAACGGATCAGTGTGTCGATCATCGGGATCAGTGCGTCACCGCCTTCCAGCGAGAAGCGCTTCTGGCCGACGTACTTGGTGTGCAGGTAGCGTTCCAGACCATCGGCTGCGGTCAGGCGCTCGAGCACGCGCAGCTGCTCGTCATGGGTCAAGCCGGCGTTGCCGGCGGCCTTCTCCAGGCGCGAATACACCCAGCGACGCTGCTCGTGGTCGCTGATGTGCATGAACTCGGCGCCGACGGTCTGCGTGTAAGTGGCCTTGAGGTTGGACCACAGGTCGCGCAGTTTCATGCGCGGGTGATCGCCGCCGCAATAGGTGCCGGTGTCGAACTCGGTATCGAGGTCGGCTTCGGACAGGTTGTGGAAGGGCAGACCCAGATCCGGTGCCGAGCGCTTGTTGGCCAGTTGCAGCGGGTCGAGATTGGCACCCAGGTGGCCGCGCGAGCGATAGGCGGTCAACAAGCGCAGCACGCCGGCCTGCTTGCGCGCGTGCTCGTCGCTGACCGGCGCCGCGGCGCCGCTGTGGCGGTCGCGATTGCGCTGAGCCGCTTCGATGCGGGCAATGATCAGCGAGTGGGGTGTGTCCCCGCCGCCGTTTCGGGGCAGGCCATCGAAATAGCGTTGCCAATCGTTGGAAACCGAGGAGGGATCGCCGAGCCATGCTTCGTAAAGATGTTCGACGTAATCGCCATTGCTGCCGAGTTGGGACGACTCGGAGAACTCGCGAATCAGATTTGCGTTCACTTCACCACCGCACACACGAAAGAGCGCGCTGGTCGCGCGCCATGGGTAAGGTTCGGGCAGCAACAGGGTGAATATCGGCGTTGCTGCCGAAAACACAGGAATTATAGCCTCTGCAGCCCCCTTCGGGACAAGTTTTTAACGAACATGCGGCTCATGTTCAGCCAGCATTGCGTGCCGCAAACCATGATCAAGGCGTTTTCGCCGCAGTAACGGGAGATACGGATGCGAGGTCAAAGTGCATCAGACAGTGCCGTATGCCGGCCTCCATGAATGGTTCGCCATGCGCAACAAAGCCGAAACGACGATAGAAGCCGGCAGCATGCGTTTGTGCATGGAGTGTCACGCGCGTCGCTTGTCGGGTGCGGGCGCATTCGATGAGTGTGCGCAGCATGGCGGCACCGACGCCGTGACCGCGCCATGCGCGCACGACGGCCATGCGGCCGATGACGTATTCGGCATTCATGCGCGCGGTGCCGATGGGTTGGTCATCGGCATCGCGCGCGAGCACGTGGACACAGCGCTCGTCCAGGCCGTCCCATTCCAGTTCGACGGGCACGTGTTGTTCGTCGATGAACACCGCGGCACGGATATCGCGCAGGGCCCGGTGGTCGTGCGACCAGTCGGCAAGTGCCACGCGGAATGCGGCATCGCTCATGATCGGAGTACCAAGTGTCCCTGGTTGACGAGTGCGGTCAACACCTCGCATTCGGCGTCGGTTGGCGGCACATCGAACTGCAGCGATGCGTGGTTGCACAAGCGCTCGGCCAGTTGCCGCGGGCAGGCGAGGCTTTCGCCCGAGGCAAACAAGGTGGTGCCGCCCGGGTGTCGCGTCCATGCCAGACGAGTCCAGGGATGACGCAGCAGCGACGTGCCTGCCGACAAGGCTTGTACGAGTTCGTCGGCGTTGACGGCATGCGAAGGCGGTGCGGCAAACTGCGCGCAACGGTAGCGGGTGATGAAGCCACCGAACCACTCGGCAAACTCGGGTGTTGTCATGCTCGCGGCGATCGGGCCGAGTGCGGTCGCGGCACGGCCCAGTGCCGCGGCGTCGATCTCTCCGTTGTGCATGGCCGGGGCGAGGTCGATGTCCGCATAACGCCGTGATTCGGGCAGTCGTTCGGCCACGTGTTCGGCAAAGTCGAGCAGCAACTCGCTGGTGGCCGGCGCGCGCATGCCGACGGAAAACGTCATGCACGGGCCGTCGGCGACACCGTCGTGGGGTACGCCGGGCGGCAGGTACAGCATGTCGCCGGGTTCCAGCGTCCAGTCGTGGCTGGGTGCGAAGTGCCGCAATTGTTTGAGTTCGACGTCGTCGCGGAATGCGCAATCAGGGTTGTCGCTTGCGTCGATGCGCCAGCGGCGTCGGCCGTGACCCTGCAGCAAAAACACGTCGTACTGGTCGACATGCGCGCCGACACCACCGCCATCCTCGGCATAGCTGACCATGATGTCGTCGATGCGCCAGCTGGGCAAAAAGCGGAACGCTTCGAGCAACTCGGCGACGTCGGTGTCCCACTTGTCCACGTCCTGTACCAGCAGCGTCCAGTCGCGATCGGGCAGGCGCCCGAAGATGGCTTCGTCGAGCGGCGCGCTGTGCACGGTCCAGCGATCGGCGTCGCGGTCGTGTTCGATCAGGCGGGCGAGCACGTTCTCGCCCAGCGCCAGCCCACCCAGGTCGTCCGGCTCCAATGGCAGCTTGAAATCGGCAAAAGCCGAGCGGATCAGCAGCGGTCGCTTTTGCCAGTAGTCGCGTAGAAACGTTTCGGCCGACATGCCCAATGGCTGATCGAGTGTTGCCTGCACTTCGATGGCGGGTGTGGCCGACATCAGATGTCGCGGGCCAGGTGCGTGGCCAGACCGGTGTAAGCGCCGGGTGTCAGTTCCAGCAGACGGTTCTTGTCTGCCTCGGGCAGGTCCAGCGACTGGATGAACTCGCGAATGGTTTCGCGCGTCATGCCATGGCCGCGGGTCAGCGCCTTGAGCTGTTCGTAGGGGTTGGGCAGACCATGACGGCGCATCACGGTCTGGATCGCTTCGGCCAGCACTTCCCAGCTGGCGTCAAGGTCCGCGGCCAGACGCTCGGCATTGGTTTGCAGCTTGCCCAGACCTTTGTCCAGCGATGCCAGCGCGACCAGCGTGTGGCCAAAGGCGGTGCCCAGGCCACGCAGCACGGTCGAATCAGTCAGGTCGCGCTGCCAGCGGCTGATCGGCAACTTTTCGGCAAAGTGGCCGAGCAGGGCATTGGCCACGCCGAAGTTGCCCTCGGCATTCTCGAAATCGATCGGGTTGACCTTGTGCGGCATGGTCGAGGAACCGACTTCGCCTTCCTTGAGCGATTGCTTGAAATAACCCTGCGAGATGTAGCCCCAGATGTCGCGTGCCAGATCGATCAGGATGATGTTGATGCGGCGCACACAGTCGCAGTACTCGGCGATGCCGTCATGCGGTTCGATCTGGGTGGTGTAGGCGTTCCATTCCAGGCCCATGCCTTGGACGAAGCGCCTGGACAGCGCGCGCCAGTCGACATCGGGATAAGCGATGGCGTGGGCGTTGAAGTTGCCGACCGCGCCGTTGATCTTGGCCGGGATCGAGAGGCTTTCCAGTTGTCGGCGCTGACGCTCCAGACGCGCCACCACGTTGGCGATTTCCTTGCCCAGCGTTGTCGGCGAAGCCGTCTGGCCGTGGGTGCGCGAGAGCATCGAAAGGTCGGCGTGCTGGTGCGCCATCGCGCGCAGTTTGTCGATGACCTCGTCCAGTGCGGGCATCAGCACGCTGTCACGCGCGTCGCGCAGCATCAGCGCGTAGGACAGGTTGTTGATGTCTTCGCTGGTGCAGGCGAAATGCACGAATTCCAGCGCCTTGGCAAAATCACTGTCGTTGCCGATGCGCTCCTTGATGAAATACTCGACCGCCTTGACGTCATGGTTGGTCGTGGCCTCGATCGCCTTGATGCGTTCGCCGTCACTGACTGAAAACGCCTGATCGATCTCGCGCAACCGCCTGGAGTCCGAATCGCTGAATGCGGGCAACTCGGCAATGCCGGGTTCGTTGCCCAGCGTCAGCAACCAGTGGATTTCCACATGAACGCGTCGATGCATCAAACCGAATTCGCTGAAAATCGGGCGCAGTGGTTCCACTTTGGCGGCGTAGCGGCCGTCCAGGGGCGACAGGGCGGTCAGCGGGGTCAGGGGCATGGGTTATTCCGGGCAGATGGGCCAAGCCCGCTATTGTAACCGTTGGCGTGTGGACCGCGGACGTCCTCGTCCGCATGCGGACGCAATGTCCGCAGTCCGGTCAAGCCGGGTGCCGGCTATAATGCGCGTCTTTCCTCATTGATTGAAACCGGAGTCGGCATGAGCAAGTTCCGAATCGAGCACGACAGCATGGGCGAGCTGGAAGTCCCCGCCGAGGCCTTGTGGGGTGCGCAAACGCAGCGCGCGGTCAACAACTTCCCGGTGTCGGGCCTGACCATGCCGCGCCAGTTCATTCGTGCGCTGGGACTGATCAAGATTGCCGCCGCCGAGGCCAACCTCAAACTCGGTCATCTGCCGAAAAACCGCGCGCAGGCCATCCACAAGGCCGCCGACAAGGTGGTGTCCGGCGAGCTGGACGCGCAGTTCCCGGTCG
The DNA here is from genome assembly GCA_035690885.1 of Oleiagrimonas sp. Classification (GTDB taxonomy): domain Bacteria; phylum Pseudomonadota; class Gammaproteobacteria; order Xanthomonadales; family Rhodanobacteraceae; genus Oleiagrimonas. Next base: position 10,368 of record DASSKC010000042.1, read on the forward strand.
ACATCTTCCAGACCGGTTCGGGTACCAGTTCCAACATGAATGCGAACGAGGTCATCGCGCACCTGGCCAGCACCGGCAGCTTGAAGGTGCACCCCAATGACCACGTCAATTACGGGCAAAGCTCCAACGACGTGATTCCGACGGCGATCCATGTCAGTGCCTCGCTGACGGTGAGCGAAAAGCTGCTGCCGGCACTCAAGCATTTGCGCAAGATCATCGACCGCAAGGCGAAAAAGCTCGCCGACGTGCCCAAGACCGGTCGCACCCATTTGCAGGATGCGATGCCGATCACCTTCGGTCAGGAGTTGTCGGGCTGGTCGGCGCAGGTCGGATCGGCCATCGAGCGGCTGGAAGATGCCTTGAAGCGCATGCGTCGTTTGCCACTTGGCGGCAGCGCCGTGGGTACCGGCATCAATGCCGATCCGAAGATCGGCCCGAGCGTGGCCCGCGAGCTCAATACGCTGACCAAGGTCAAGTTCGAGTCGGCCGACAATTACTTCGAGGGTATTTCCTCGCAGGATGCGGCGGTCGAACTGTCGGGCGCGCTCAAGACCTATGCCGTGTCGCTGATGAAGATCGCCAACGACCTGCGCTGGATGAGCTCCGGTCCGCTGGCAGGCCTGGGCGAGATCGAACTCAAGACCTTGCAGCCGGGCTCGTCGATCATGCCGGGCAAGATCAACCCGGTCATTCCGGAAGCCGCGGCCATGGTTGCTGCGCAGGTGATCGGCAATGACGCCACCATCACCGTCGGTGGTCAGGCCGGCAATTTCCAGCTCAACGTGATGCTGCCGGTGATCGCCTACAACCTGCTCGAGTCGATCGAGATCCTGGCCAACGTTTCGCGCCTGATGGCCGACGAGGCCATCGCCGATTTCAAGGTCAACAAGAAGCACATCGAGGAAACCCTGGCACAGAATCCGATCTTGGTGACCGCGCTCAACCCGGTCATCGGCTACGAAAAGGGTGCCGCGACCGCCAAGCAGGCCTACAAGGAAAAGCGTCCGATCATGGATGTGGCGCTGGAAACCACGGGTCTGTCGAAGGACGAGCTGAAAAAACTGCTCGACCCGAAGACGCTGACCAAGGGCGGCATCCACGGCAAATAATCGCAGGCATGCGTAGGTCGGGTTGAGTCGCAGGCGTAACCCGACATGGCGTGTCACGACCATGTCGCGCCACGCCATGTCGGGTTGATGAAGCCAACCCGACCTACCGGCACGGCGCGCCATGGATTCAGCGCAGAGTGACAAGGGTGGACGAACAGCGTTTCCAGGGTATCGACCGACTCTACGGTGCCGGCAGCGTCGCTTGCCTGGCGCGCATGCACGTGTGCGTGGTCGGCATTGGCGGCGTCGGTTCGTGGGCGGCCGAGGCGCTCGCGCGCAGCGGCGTGGGTCGGTTGACGTTGATTGATGCCGACGAAGTGTGCGTATCCAACACCAATCGACAGCTGCATGCGCTGGACGGCACCTGGGGGCAACCCAAGGTGGCGGTGATGGCCGCGCGGGCGTGTGCCATCAATCCGGCCATTCGTGTCGATGTGATCGAGCGCTTCCTGACACCTTCGACACTGGACGAGCTGCTCGACCGTGGCTATGACCTGGTGCTCGATGCCTGCGATGCGTTCCGTGTGAAGGTCGAGATGATTGCCTGGTGTCGCCGCCGCAAGCTGCCGGTGGTTGTGGTCGGGTCGGCCGGTGGACGTACCGATCCGACCCAGGTCCGCGTGCGTGACCTGTCGCGTACCGAACACGACGCCATGCTGAGCCTGGTGCGCAAGAAGTTGCGGCAACACTTTCATTTTCCACGCAACAAGAAGCGCTTTTTCAGTATTTCTGCGGTTTATTCGCTGGAAAACGTGCGCTATCCGCAGGCCGACGGCAGTGTTTGCGGTACGCGGCCGGACGAGGGCGAGCCGCTCAAGCTCGACTGCGGCGGCGGGCTGGGTGCGGCCACGCATGTGACCGCCACGTTCGCGTTTGCGGCCGTGGGCAAGGTACTGGAAAAACTGCTCGCCACGCGCTGAGAAAAAACGTTTGAAATGGAGCCGGCAGGCTGCTGTCGGCTTGACAAATACGCGTTTCGGCGGATAGTAGTTGTTCGTATGACTACTAACACGCAAAACACCGATCCCGTCGTGCTTTTGCAGGGCCTGGGATTCACCGAATACGAGGCGCGTGCTTACGCCACGCTGGTTCGGCATGGACCGCTTAATGGCTATCAGTTGGCCAAGCACTCGGGTATTCCGCGCGCCAATGTGTATGCGGCGGCCAACAAGCTGCTCAAACGCAGCGCCGTATCGCGTTCACGCGGCTTGCACGGGCAGTGCTATCAGGCGGTGCCGCCGGCGGAGTTGTTGCGCAGCATCGGAACCAGCCAGCAGCGTGCACTGAAAGCCGCCGACGATGCGCTTGCGCGGCTGACCGAGGCCGATTCGCCCGCCGTGGCCTTCAACTTGCGCGGTGACGAACTGCTCGCGCGTGCGCGCCAGTTGATCGATACCTGTCAGTCGCACATGTCCATCGCCATCCAGCAGCCGGAAGCCGTGGTGCTGGCCGATGCGCTGCAGCAGGCCTATGTGCGCGGCGTGGTCATCACCACGCTGTGCCTGGAAGCTTGCGACGCGCCTTGCGGCGGTTGCCAGGGCAAAGTGCACCGTTTCCAGCTGGCCCCAGGTGACGGTACGCGTTGGCTGGTGCTGAGCGTGGACAGTGCGCAGGCCATGATGGGGCAGTTTGACGGGCCGACGGCCGAAGGTCTGGTCACCAGCCAGCACCTGGTCGTCGAGTTGGCCGATGCCTACGTGCACCAGAGCGTGACGCTGGCCACGCTGGGCGATGAGCTGGCCGGCAAGTTCGACGGCCTGCTGTCGGAACAGGCATTGCGATTGCTCAATGCATTTCGCGCCGGCACCTCCGCGCGGTCGGATACCGACGCCGGGCGTTGACGCGTTTCAGGTGACGGCGTCTGCTCGGATGCCGCCTTCATACGGGTAAGCAAACGAGGTAATCATCATGAACAGGAAAAATTTGGCATGGGCTGTGGCGGCATCGATCGCGTTGGCGTTCGGCGGCGTCACGATGGCGGCGGAAACCGGCGCGATGGCCGCACCGGCGCCGTCTCCCGATATGCAGATGCAGGCCATGAACTGGTTTGGCGGACCCATTTACAACGGCGCGCCCTCACTCAAGGCCACGGCGGCACTGGTGCGTGCCGGCGGTGGTGCAGAGAACTTCTCTTTTGCCACCGCACTGGTGTCCATGCTGGGGCAAAAGACGGTCAACGCCGAAGTCGCCAAGCTCAACAAGCAGTATGGCGAGGAAGCCGTGAACAACTTCATTGCCGGCATGGACTTTGCGGTGACCGATGGCCTCAAGCGTGCTACCGAGGCGGGCATCGCGCTGCCCGAGGCGCCGGCTGATCTCAAGGGCACCAAACTGGCCACGGCGCTGGTGGGTGCGGGCACGACGCCCGATGGCACGTTCTGGTCGGGTTATCTGTTCGATCATGCGCTGTCGCACAAGCTGCACAATCTGGTCATGGCCGACATCGATGCCAAGCTCAGCCACGGCGCCGACAAGAACACGCACAAGATCCTCAATCAGGCCATGTACGATGTGGCCCAGGCGTTGGGACAGCACGAGGTCAAACTCGCGTCGTTGCACTGATGCACTGACGCCGGTGGCGGCTGCGGTCACCACGGCGTGGAACACGAAGCGCTTGCGGGACGGCTTGTGCCGTCCCGCTTTTTCAGTGGCCGGCGGGGTCATCGCCACTGTGGAACGGTGGTTTGGCCAGCCATACCACCGGGATTAGCAGCACGAACAGCACCGCGCAGGCCCAGAACACATCGTTGACCGCCAGTGTCATGCTTTCGCGGCGCAGGAGATTGCCGACCATGGCCCAGGCGTGCTGCGCGTCCATCCCCAGTTGTTGCAGCTTTTGCATGTACTGCGTGGTGGCCTCGCTTGACGGGGTGATGCGTTCGGCCAGCATCGCGTGGTGATAGTCGCTGCGGTGCTGCCACAAGGTGACCGTGAGCGCGGTCGAAATGCTCGATGCGATCGTGCGGCAGAAGTTGGCCAGTCCGGACGCATTGGCCACCTGGTCCGGTCGCAAGCCGGACAGGATCACCTGGTTGAGCGGGATGAAAAAGCACGGGATCGCGATACCCATCACCAGACGTGGAACGATCAGGCTGGCGAACGAGGCGTGGCTGGTGAAGGTCGAAAACCAGTAGCTGGTCAGCGCGAACACGATGAACGAAAACGTGACCACGCGACGCAACTCCAGACGCCCGATGTTGCGGCCGATGATCGGCGACAGCAGGAATGCCAGAATGCCGACCGGCGCCGTGGCCAGCCCGGCCCACGTCGCGGTGTAGCCAAGATCCAGCTGCAGCCACAGCGGAAACACCACGTTGATGCCGAAAAACGCCATCATGCCGAGTGACAGCGCAAGCACCCCGGCACTGAAGTTGCGGCGCCGGAACAGCGACAAGTCGACGATGGGATGGCGCTCGGTCAGCTCCCAGACAATCAGGAAGCTCAGGGCGATCACGGACACGATTGCGAGAGTCAGGATCAGCGGCGAGGCAAACCAGTCCTTGTCGTTGCCGTTGTCGAGCATGAACTGCAGGCAGCCGACGCCGACGATCAGCAGGAACAACCCGATCTTGTCGATCGGGATGTGCATCGTCCGGGTTTCGCGCTTGCGCAGAATGCTCCAGGTGACCGCGCCGGCCAGCAGGCCCACCGGCACATTGATGAAAAAGATCCATGGCCACGAAAAGTTGTCGGTCAGCCAGCCACCCAGGATCGGACCGAAGATCGGCGCCACGACAATCGTCATCGACCACATCGCCAGGGCCACGCCCTTGCGTGCGGCAGGGTAGGCATTGAGCAGCAACGACAGCGACAAGGCCACCATCGGGCCGGAACCGGCACCTTGCAACAGGCGAAACACGACCAGCATCGGCATGCTGGTGGCCAGACCGCACAGGGTGGAAAAACCGACGAACATCATGACCGCGACGCAGAACGTGCGCACCTCGCCGAAGCGTTTGGCCAACCAACCCGACAGCGGTTGCATGATGGCGCTGGCCAGCGCATAGGAACTGATCGCCCAGGTGCCTTCCTGCGCGCTGACGCCAAGGCTTCCGGCGATGTGCGGCACGGCCACGTTGACGATGGTGAGGTCGAGCACCTCCATGAACGTGGCGAATGACACGCCCAGCGTCAGCAGCGCCAGCATCGGGCCGGACAGTGGCGGCGGGGCGTCTTGGCCGTCTGCGCTCATGCAGCGGTCTCCGGGTCAGGGGTTCGGGGTCATTGCGTCGCGGCGCGGTCGTCCTTGCCGAGATTGGCGCGGATGATCGCGGCGGCACGCTGGTCGGCCTGCGCAAAGCCCTGCGTATAGACGTCCGTTTGCGAGACGATCCGGTGCGCCGGTTCGTGCGCAAGTACCTTGCCGTCGTGATCGTGCGTCTGCACGGTGACGCTGGCCGACAGGCCCACGCGCAAGGGATGTTCGGCCAGGTCGTCGGGATTGATGCTGATGCGCACCGGGACCCGCTGCACTACCTTGATCCAGTTACCCGACGCATTTTGCGGCGGCAGCAGGGCGAACGCGCTGCCGGTACCCGCGGCCAGGCCGACGACATGGCCGTGGAACGTGACGTCGTCGCCATACAGGTCGGTCGTGAAGCTGGCCGGTTGGTCGATGCGGATATCGGCCAGTTGTGATTCCTTGAAGTTGGCGTTCACCCACAGATCGTGCAGCGGGATGACCTGCATCAGCGGTTGTCCCGGTTTGACCTGCTGGCCGACCTGGACACTGCGCTGGGCCACGTATCCCGATACCGGCGCCACGATGGCCGTGCGGTGCGCGGCCAGCCATGCCTGGCGAAAACCGGCGCGCGCCTGCTGCACCACCGGATTGTGCTCGACGTCGGTGCCGGCCACCGCCGCGTGGGCGGCGCGAGCCTGGCGCGTGGCCACTTTCAACGCCGACCTGGCGGTACGCACCTTGTCGCGCAGGTGCGCCAGTGTTTCCGCGGCCACGGCATCGGTGTTTGCCAACGGCGCGCGTCGTTGCAAGTCCGACCGCGCCAGATTCAGTGCCGTGCGCTGCATGTCGACATTGGCATCGGCCTTGGCTGCATTGGCCTTCAGTTGACGGACCTGGCGCACGCTGCGGGCCAGCGCGCTGCGTGCCTTGGCCAGCATGACCCGAGTGTCGGTCCGGTCCAGTTTTACCAGCACCTGTCCGGCCTTCACCCGCTGGGTGTTGTCGGCAAGAATGGCCGTGACGGTGCCTGAGACCTGTGCGCTGACCACGACCTGATTGCCGCCGACGTAGGCGTCGTCGGTGACTTCGCGTTGCGAAAACACGAACAGCCACAGCAAAAACCAGATGATGCCGGCCACGATGAACACGCCGGCCAGGATCAACAGGAGGCGTTTGCGCTTGCGCGGGTCCGGCGCGCTGTTCTCGGCGTTGTCGGGAGATGCGGTCTGGTCAGTCATGGGAAGCGCCTGAACGGGATGTGGTGGACGTCGACTTCGACACATCGCTGCGGTAGCCGCCGCCCAGCGCCTGGATCAATCCGACGCCGGCGGTCAGCGCCTGTGCCTTGAGCGCCACGGCGGCGTCGCGTTGTGTCAACAGCCGCTTGCGCGCGGCCAGGGCGGGGCGCGCACTGGTCAGCCCTTGCGCATGACGTGCGCGTGCGGTGCTGGCGATGCGGACATTGGCCTGGACACGTGCGCGTTGCTGTTCGCGTTGCCTCGCCAGGCGCTGGATCGCCAGTACCTGCGTGGAAACCTCGCGTGCGGCATCGACCAGGGTGGCGTTGTACTGCGCGATGGCGGCGTCAAGACGCGCCGTCGACATGCCGTAGTTGGCCTGCAGCAGACCACCTTCGAAGATCGGCAGATGCAAGGCCGGGGTCAGTGCGAACGTGCGGCTGCCGGTCTCGAACAGCTTGCCCAGATCGATGCTGGACAGGCCGGCCAGGGCCTTGATGCTGATATCGGGCAAAAACTGTGCGCGGGCGACGTCGGTCTGGCGCAAGGCGGCTTGAACTTGCCAGCGACTGGCGGCGATGTCGGGACGGCGCGCAATCAAGTCGATCCCGGCGTCGTCGGGCAAACTTGCGTGTGGCTCGGGCAGGGGGTGTGCTTTCAATGCCGGCAGCTGTGCCGGTGCGCGGCCGAGCAGGGCGGCGAGGCTGGCGCGGCGGGTGCGCGCGCTGACCTTGAATGCCGTCTGCTGCTGGCGTGCGGCGGCCAGCGCCGCACGCGCCTGATGCACCTTGTCGGCCGACTCCAGTCCCGCGTCGGTGCGCACACGGGCAATGTGCACGAGTTTCTGCTGTGCGGTCACGCGTTCTGATGCCAGCTTCAGGCGCGCCTGGTCGGCCAGCCAGCCGAACCATTGGCGGGCAATCAACGATTGCAGCGCCAGGGCTGCGGCACTGCGTTGCGCCTGGGCTGCGCGGGCCTGGCCTATGGCCGCCTCGACCGCCGCCTGATGCTTGCCCCACCAGTCGAAACTGTATTGCAACTGGACGCCGAGATCGGCCTGGTTGTACCAGGTGAAACCGAGAAACTTGCTTGGTATCAGGCCGTGCTCGCTCATGCGCTTGCGCGACACCTGTGCGCTGGCGCCGACAGACAGCCCCGACTGCGCGGCGACCACGCGCGCGCGCTGCACGGCCTGCTGCACGCGGCTGCGTGCCACGGCCAGGTTGGGTGAATTGGCCAGTGCCATATGCACCAGCCGGTCCAGTTGCGGGTCGTGGTAGCGCTTCCACCATTGCGGGTCCGGCCATCCGGCATGTGCGCTTGTTGGCAGCCCCGCCAGCGGCACTCGCGCCTTCAGCGTCGGCGGCGGCAGTTTGTCCGGAACGCTGGCGCAGCCAGCGATGACGGCGGCCAGCGCACAGGCCATCGGGAGGCGCCAATTCATGCCACGCCTCCGCGCGCGGCCAGCATGCTGTCCAGGTTGTGGATCAGTTTGCGCAGCAAGCGGTCCAGTTGCTGCTTTTCATCCGCGCTGAACCCCTTGAACGTGGCATCCACGTACGGGAACAGCATGGGCAGCAGCTGGCGCGTGAAGCGTCGACCTTGCGGCGTGATCTGCAGCACGACCCGGCGGCGGTCCTGCGCGCTGCGCGAACGCGTCACCAGGTCACGCTCGACCAGGGTGTCGATGATGCGCGTCATGTTGGTCGGCTTCTGGGTCGCGTACTGGCACAGCTCGCCGGGGTATGCGCGCCCATCGGGGCTGCTGAACAGGATCGCCAGCGTGCGGAATTCGCTTTCGTTGAGCCGGTGCGGGCGCAACAGGTACTCCAGCTCGTCGTTGACGACCACGCCGCTCATCATCAGCAACCGAACCAGTACCACATCCGTTTGCGACATGGCGGGGATGCTTTCGGCGACGCGCTGGATGCCGGTTTGCATGGATGAAAGGCACTCGCTCAGCGTATTCATTTCATCAGCTAATAGTTCATTGATGGACTAAATGTAGCATGGTGAGCCGACCTCATCAGGGCGCCCGATCACACACTCTTGCTCGGGCGACGCGTACGCGGGCACTTTTCAGGGCAGCCGGAACAGTCTCCGTGCATTGGCGGTCGTCGCCGCGGCGATCACGGCTTCGTTCTCGTCACGCAGCTCGGCGATGCAGTGCAGTACGTCGCGCAGCCAGGCCGGTTCGTTGCGCTGCCCGCGGTGGCGGGCGCCGGGCTGGTCGGGCGCGTCGGTTTCCAGCAGCAGCGTATCCAGCGGGATGTCCGCGACGGTGCGCCGCAAACGTCGCGCGCGCGCGTGCGTGACCGGCCCGCCGATGCCGATCAGGAAACCCAGGTCGGCCAGTTGCCGTGCCTGTTCGCGGCTGCCTGCAAAGCTGTGCACGACGCCGCGCAGGTTCTTGACACGACGCACGCTGTGGATGACTTCCTCGACGCTGCGTCGGGCGTGGATGATGACCGGAAGGTCCATGTCGCGTGCCACCTGCAGTTGCTGCATGAAGTAACGCCGTTGTTGGTCCGGTGACGGATCGTCAATGAAAAAATCCAGACCGCACTCGCCGACGGCAACGGCCTGGTGATCGGCCAGCCATTGCGGCAGCCGCGTCAGATGCGAGGTGTCGTGCTCGGACATGAACATCGGATGCAAGCCGAATGCCGCGTGCAAGTCGGTGTGGGCCGCGCACAACGCGGCCAGGGCCGGCCAGCGCGCCGCCGTGGTGGCAGGCACCACCATTGATGCCACGCCGGCATTGTCTGCGCGCGTCAGCACGGCGTCACGATCACTGTCGAACGCATCGGCGTCGATGTGTACGTGACTGTCGATCAGCGGCGTCGATTTGCGGTATTCGTGCAACGGTTTCACACCCGTGATGGAAGCGCGTCCTGCATACTGTCGTCCCGCATGGCGCGGGATGCCGGACATATCGGAGCCATTCAGTTACGCGATGTTTGAATGATCCTGCGGGTTGCCGTGTGGCAGCCGTGTCCGGTCAACAACACGTTACAGGAGGCCTCGCAATGAACAAGTATCTCAAAGGAACGATGTGGGTGGGCTTTTGCGCCCTGACGACCATCGGACTGGCTGCGTGCAACCAGAGCGCCACGGCCAGCGGGCCGCAGTATGCGGACGTGGTCAGCGCCACGCCGATCAAGAAGACCGTCAACCATCCGCAGAAGAAGTGCCACATGGAAGCGGTGACCGTGCACAAACCGGTCAAGGACGAGCATCAGATCCTGGGTACGGCCATCGGCGCCGTGGCGGGCGGCTTGATCGGCAACCAGATCGGTGGTGGCGACGGCAAGAAGCTGGCGACCGTGGCGGGCGCCGTGGCGGGTGGTTATGCCGGCAACAAGATCCAGGAAAACCATCAGGAAAACGCCACCAAGACAGTCAATCGACAGGTGTGCAACACGGTCGACAACAAGTCGACCAAGATTGTCGGCTACACCGTGAAGTACAAGGTCAACGGTACGGTCCACACCACGCGCATGGATCATGATCCGGGCGCGCGCGTGGAGATCAAGCAAGGCGTGTCGGTCGTCGGCACGGCCAAGTAACGGCAAAAGACCAGGAGGTCTGTATGCAGCTCCACTCCACTACTGAAAAAATGGCTCGCAAGCTGATGACAATGGTCGCCGTGGCGGGCCTGTTGGCATTGGCTGGCTGCGCGACGCAGCCATACGGCTACGGTAATCGCGGTGGTTACGGCACCGCCTATGGCGGCGCGCGAGTGGGCACCGTGCAGAGCGTGCGTCAGATTTACATGCGAGGCGACAACGACTCGAACATCCTGGGTACCATCATCGGCGCGGTTGCCGGTGGCGTGCTTGGCAGCACGGTCGGCAATGGTGACGGCCAGAAGGCCGCAACGGTTGCCGGCGCGGTTGCCGGTGGCGCCATTGGCCACGCGGTTGCCGACAAGGACAATGGTGGCCGTGTCGCTTATCGTGTCGTGGTGAGGCTCGATGACGGTCGCATGGCGACCGTTACGCAGCGCCAGAACCCGGGCTTGCAACGTGGTGACCGGGTGCGCGTAAGCAACGATCACGTGTATTTGCTGTAACCCCGGCGCGTGACGGCTCGGGTGTCGTCTCGAGTCGGTGCGTGAACATGAAAAGGCCCTCCGCGAGGAGGGCCTTTTCATGTGTGTGCACGGGCAAACGCGCGCGCAAACCGGTTGTTGCTCAGTTGACCGAATAAAACGCGTGATCGCCGATGGTCTTGAGTGCGCCAACGCTGGCCCAGCTCGGCGTGGAGCTGAGGGTGGCGAAGTGGTCGGCATGCGGCACCACCAAGGTGCGTTTGGCCTTGGGCAGCTTCCATATGGCCAGGGATTCGCCGGCGATTTTCCATGCCTTGTCCCAGGCCTTGATGTTGTCCAGCTGATAGTTGGGCGAAACGTAGGTGACGGCAAACTGGTGCGGAGCCTTGACCACGTCGCAAACGGTCTTGCCCCAGCGGCCTTCCTGGCGGCGACGCAGCACCACTTCGGCCACGGCGAACTGGCCGATGGTCGATTGGCTGCGCGCCTCCAGATAGATGGTCGTCGCCAGACAGGTCTGGGACGCCATGGGGTGCGGCATGATGGATGCGATCCAGAGCAACCATGCAAGTTTCATGTGCTGTCTCTCCTCGTGCGCCTTCCGGGGGGTGGGGGTGGCGCGCGTTGGCAAACAATTGTTCGTGCTGTCAGTCCGTCCGCGACGCTGCGTGCGTATCGCGATACGGGCAAATGGCAAAAAAACTGCGTAATCCTGTGACCTGTGCCGGCACGATGGCTCGGCGGTCGTTTTCGGCCGGTCAGGCACAAAACCAGGCGCGATCAGTCGCGCCATCGGACAACCCGTGACGGATTGCCGTTGTCGGATTGAGACGCGCTTCATGTCTGCGCGTTGTTGGGAACCCATGCACACTAACGGGTCATATACGCGTTTGCAATCACTGGCCCCTGTCTTGTTCAGTTTTCATTATGATGGTCAGTCGCCCGTGCGCTTGGTGCTTGACGGCATCAACGCGCTGACAAGCCGTGAATTTTCACCCGTGTCTCCGACCCGTGCGGTGATTTCGCCGGCGGGTGTCGTGTCCCGGATCACGGCCAGTGCCACCGTGTGCCGTTCACTGCGAACGCTGTCCAGGACCATGCCGATGTTGTGGCCGTCCACTGACAACGGGCATCCGGCCGGCAGCGGCGCATCGCTCTGAACGCGCCTGAGGTGCTGCGGACAACCGCCGCGGTAGTGCAGCCGCGCGACGATTTCCTGTCCGGGGTAACAGCCCTTGTCGAGGCGGGTCGCGCCAAGCTCGCCACTGCGCAATGCCGGAGCAAGCAAGCGGTCGAGCGTGTTGTCCGGCAGCCACGGATGTCCGGCCTCGATGGCGTGTCGACGCCAGTCCTGCGGTACGTCATCGGACGCGGGAACGATGCACATGGCGTAGTCACCCATGCCCAGGGTCAACGCATCATCATTTGCGTGCATGGCGCCGGAGGGCAGGGGTGCGGCGTCGGCGAGCGTGCGCACCGGGTGTGCCGTGACGGTGGCCTTGGCGCGCATGAGGTATGGAGCAATCGCCTTGGCCAGCGCGTCGGCCGAGCCGCCACGCAACAGTGCGAGCAAGGTGTTTTCGCGTGGATGCATCAGTTGCAGCAAGGCCCGCACGCGGCCTTGTGGATTGAGCCAGACGCTCCATTGCCACGTGCCGACGGCCAGCTCGTGCACGTGACTGCCCAGCTGCGAATGGGCGAAGGCGAGGGCGTCGGGGCCTTCGATGGTCAGGGTTTCTGCGCTCAGGCGGGACATGGGTTCTCGCATGTAATGTGGGTTTGTCAAGATTGTGTTGTTCAGTGTCAGGTATTAATCTTCATCGCGCTTTACAAGCCTATGTCCAAGATCAAGCCCCAGCCAGCCGACGACTCCCGTCCCGCGCCAGCGGAGGGTTCCGGTGTGCCCGCCGTTCCGGCGACGGACAAACCGGCATCAAAACCGCAACCGCATCCCGATCCAACCCGTTACGGCGATTGGGAAAAGAACGGTCGTTGCATCGACTTCTGACGGCTTTCGACGACACCGCAAGCATTTCGCGATTGCAAACCGAAGGACAGCCACGATGGCCCAGACCCAGACCGTGCGACCTATTTCTCCCCATTTGGGCATTTACCGCTGGCAGGTGCAGATGGTCACATCCATTTTGCATCGCGCGACCGGTATCGCGCTTTCCGTCGGGTTGCTGGTGGTGACCTGGGGGTTGCTGGCCCTGGCCAGCGGCGACGAGGCATGGGGTTTGTTCACCGCCTGCGCCAGCAGCGTCATCGGCATCATTTTGCTGGTTGGCTGGAGCTGGGCGTTCTTCTACCACCTGTGCAACGGCATCCGCCATTTGCTGCAGGACGCCGGCATGGGCTTTCGTATAGAACAATTCGTGCGTTCAAGCTGGATGTCGATCATTCTCAGCCTGGTGCTGACCGTACTGGCGTGGATCTGGGTCTGGCAGGGAGGTGTCGCATGAGCACGCAGCAAACAGGTTTGCGTGATCCGCTGGCGCGTGCGCGCGGCCTCGGATCGGCCAAGGCCGGCGTCGGCCATTGGTGGGTGCAGCGCATCACCGCCACCGCCCTGATCGCACTGGGTCTGTGGTTCGTGTGTACCGTGATCGCCTTGCTGGGGTCCGATTTCGAACAGGCGCGCGCAGCGCTGGCCGAACCCTGGAATGCCGTGTTGATGATCGTGTTCGTGTGCACGGCGTTCTGGCACGCGCAGCTCGGTCTGCAGGTCGTGATCGAAGATTACGTGCACACGCGCTGGAAGGAAGTGGTGCTGACCGTCGGCATCCGTTTCCTCGCCATCTTGCTCTCCCTGGCCGGTTCGCTGGCTGTCTTGCGCGTCGCCTTCGCGGGCTAAAGGACCATTCATGGAAAGCTACAAAATCCAACAGCACAAATATGACGTGGTCGTGGTCGGTGCCGGTGGTGCCGGTTTACGCGCCACCTTCGGCCTGGCCGAAAAAGGCCTGAGTGCGGCCTGCGTGACCAAGGTCTTCCCGACGCGCTCGCACACCGTGGCCGCGCAGGGCGGCATTGCCGCCGCGCTCGGCAACATGGGCGAAGACGACTGGCGTTTCCATTTTTATGACACGGTCAAGGGCGGCGACTGGCTGGGCGACCAGGACGCGATCGAGTACATGTGCAAGAACGCGCCGGCGTCGATCATCGAGCTGGAGCATTACGGCGTGCCGTTTTCGCGCACCGAGGACGGGCACATCTACCAGCGTCCGTTCGGCGGCATGACCACCAACTACGGCAAGGGCATCGCGCAGCGCACCTGTGCGGCCGCCGATCGTACCGGTCACGCGATCCTGCATACGCTGTATCAGCAGGCGTTGGCGCACGGCGCCAAGTTCTTCATCGAATACTTCGCCACTGACCTGATTTTCGACGACGAAGGCGTGTGCCGTGGCGTGATGGCGCTGGACTTGAATGAAGGCACCTTGCACGTGTTCCGTGGCAACGCCGTGGTGCTGGCCACCGGCGGCTACGGTCGTGCGTATTTTTCGTGCACGTCCGCACATACCTGCACCGGTGACGGCGGCGGCATGGTGCTGCGCTCCGGTCTGGCGCTGCAGGACCTGGAGTTCGTGCAGTTCCACCCGACCGGCATCTACGGTTCGGGCTGCCTGATCACCGAGGGTTCGCGCGGCGAGGGCGGTTACCTCACCAATTCCGAGGGCGAGCGCTTCATGGAGCGCTACGCGCCGACCGCCAAGGACCTGGCTTCGCGCGACGTGGTCAGCCGCGCCATCACCATCGAGATCCGCGAGGGTCGCGGTGTCGGCGAGCACAAGGATCACGCGCACCTCAACCTGCAGCATCTGCCGCCGGAAACGATTCATGAGCGCTTGCCCGGCATTGCCGAGTCGGCGCGCATCTTCGCCGGTGTGGACGTGACCAAGGAGCCGATTCCGATCCTGCCGACGGTGCACTACGACATGGGTGGCATCCCCACCAATTATCATGGCGAAGTGGTGCAAAAGCGCGGCGACGACAACGATGCCGTGGTGCCGGGGTTGTTCTCCATCGGCGAGGCGGCCTGCGTGTCCGTGCACGGCGGCAATCGTCTGGGCTCCAACTCGTTGCTCGACCTGGTGGTATTCGGTCGCGCCGTGGCGCATCGTTGCGCGGAGCTGATCAAGCCGGACGCGCCGCACAAGGATCTGCCGGCCAGCGCGCTGGACAAGGCGCTGGAGCGCTTCGACAAGTTGCGTCACGCCGATGGCGGCACGCCGACGGCGGAGATCCGCCAGAACATGCAGCGCACCATGCAGACCGACGCTGCCGTGTTCCGTACCTCCGACTCGCTCAAGGAAGGCTGCGACAAGATCTCCGAGGTTTACGATTCGTTCGCCGACGTCAAGGTCAGCGACCGTTCCATGGTGTGGAACTCCGACCTGGTCGAAACGCTGGAGCTCACCAACCTGCTCGATCAGGCCGTGGGTACCATGTACTCGGCCGAGCAGCGCCCCGAAACCCGTGGCGGACATGCTCGCGAGGACTTCCCGGACCGTGACGACGAAAACTGGATGAAGCACACCCTGGTGTGGGTGGACGACAAGGGCAAGCCCCGCTTCGACTATCGCCCGGTGCACAACAACACTTTGACCGATGACGTTCAGAGCGTACCGCCGGCCAAGCGGGTTTATTGAGTGTCCTCGTGGCATGCACACCGTGCATGATCGTGCACAAAGTGCACGCTAAAGAACTTCGTGCACGATCGTGCACGCTACAAGAGCAGAAGGGTCGAGCACATGGCTGAATTTACCCTGCCACAAAACTCCAAGATCAAGCCGGGCAAGCACTGGCCGGCGAAGGACGCCAAGAAGCCGCGTACCTTCAAGGTGTATCGCTGGAGCCCGGACAGCGGCGACAACCCGCGCACGGACACCTACGAGATCGACACCGCCAGCTGCGGGCCGATGGTTCTGGACGCACTGCTGAAGATCAAGGACGAGGTCGACTCCACGCTGACCTTGCGGCGGTCGTGCCGCGAGGGCATTTGCGGCAGTTGCGCGATGAACATCGACGGCGTCAACACGCTGGCGTGCATCACCTCCATCGAAAGTTGCGCCAACGAGGTCAAGATCTACCCGCTGCCGCACATGCCGGTGGTCAAGGATCTGGTGCCGGACCTGACGCATTTCTACGCGCAATACGCCTCGGTCAAGCCGTGGCTGCGCACGCAGAGTGCCGCGCCGTCCGACAGCGAGCGTCTGCAGTCACCCGAGGACCGCAAGAAGCTCGATGGGCTGTACGAATGCATCCTCTGCGCCTGCTGCACGACCAGCTGCCCCAGTTACTGGTGGAACGGCGACCGCTACCTCGGCCCGGCCATCCTGCTGCAGGCCTACCGCTGGATCGCCGACAGCCGCGATGAGGACACCGGAGAGCGGCTGGACGAGCTGGAAGACCCGTTCAAGCTGTATCGCTGCCACACCATCATGAACTGCACGCGCACGTGTCCCAAGGGCCTGAACCCGGCCAAGGCCATCGCCGAAATCAAGAAGGCGATCGTGTCGCGGCATTCGGCCTGATCCGGCTGTCATGACCGACGCCGATCGTCTCAAGCGCCTGCGCTGGCGTTGCCGGCGCGGGACCAAGGAACTGGACGTTCTCTACGGCTGGTGGTTCGATCACTGCTGGCCGCAAGCCGACGTCGACACGCAGCAAGCGTTTGACGAGCTGCTGGACGTGCAGGACCCCGATCTCTGGGACTGGACCATCGGCCACGGCCAGCCGCCGCGGTCGGACTGGAAGGTCATCATCGATGCCATCCGCGCCCACCATCACCTTTGAGGTCAAGCCGTCACGGCTGTTGTCGATGACCGTATGGGTCATGGCGCTGGCCGCTTGCATTGCGGTGATGTTGTCCGGATTGGCCTTGCCGGTTCGCATCATCGTGTGCGTGGTCGCGCTGGCTTACGCGTGGTTCAGTGTACGCAAGCTCAAGCGTCAGCCGTTGCGTTCGGTGGGCTGGCATGGTGATGATGCCTGGACGCTGCACCTGGTCGATGGTCGTGAAGCGAGCGGACAATTGTTGAGCGGGCGTGTGCTCGGACCGCTGATCGTCTTGCGTCTGGCCTGGCCCGGTGGCGCGCGCAGTACGCTGACCTTGCTGCCCGACAGTGTCGACGCCGACACGCGCCGGCGCTTGCGGGTGCGACTGTCGGCATTGACCGACAGTCAGTGACGCATCGGCCCGCTTGCCGTGGCGCCACGTTTTCAGGCACCCTGCCGGCTGTTTGTTGTCCATAGGTGGCCGGCCATGTGCGGTCGCACTCACGCAAGGACCCTGCCACGTGTCATTGTCGCCATACCCTTTCCGCAGCGGTGAAACCACGCCATGTTCCGACCTCTAGCGTTGTTCATCGGCCTGCGCTACACGCGTGCCAAACGCCGCAACCACTTCATTTCGTTCATTTCGCTGGCCTCGATGCTGGGCATCATCGTCGGCGTGATGGCCTTGATCACCGTGATTTCGGTGATGAACGGTTTCGACACCCAGCTGCGTGAGCGCACGCTTGGCGCCGTGGCACACGCGACCATTTCCGGCGTGGGACAAAGCGTGCAGGACTGGCCGCACGCGGTGAAGGTCGCCAAATCCAATCCGCAGGTCGCCGGCGCGGCACCGTTCGTGCGCGGCCAGGCGTTGCTGCATGCGCGGCGCAACACGGGTGCATTGATTCGAGGCATCGTTCCGGACCTGGAAAGCGAGGTCACGGATTTCGGCACGCACATGAAGTCCGGCAGCCTGTCGGCGCTGAAACCGGGCAGCTGGAACATCGTGCTGGGTCAGGAGCTTGCGCTGCAACTGGGCGTGAGCAGGGGTGACAAGGTCACCGTGATCGCGCCGACGTACCGGGCCACGCCGATGGGGGCAATTCCGCGTCTGCGCCGCTTCACCGTGGCCGGCATTTTCTCGGTCGGCATGCAGCAGTTCGATGCCGGGTTGGCGCTGGTCAACATGAAGGATGCCGAGGCCCTGTACAGCATGGATGGGCCAACCGGCATCCGCTTGCGCCTGCACGACATGTTCAAGGCCTGGTCGGTGGCCGGGCATCTCGTGCGCGAGCTGGGGCAGATGTATCAGGTGCGCACGTGGGAGCAGCAGAACGCGAACCTCTACAAGGCCATCGCCATGGAAAAGATGGCGATGTTCCTGATCCTGTCGTTGATCGTGGCCGTGGCGGCGTTCAACCTGGTGTCGTCGCTGGTGATGGTGGTCACCGACAAGCAGTCCGACATCGCCATCCTCCGAACCATGGGGGCGACGCCGGGCACGGTGATGGGGGTGTTCGTGGTGCAGGGCATCTTGATCGGTGTCGTGGGTATTCTGATTGGTGCCGTGTTCGGTATCACGCTGGCGATCAATCTGCCCGCCATTGCCGAATGGATCCAGACCGCGTTCGGCTTCCAGTTCCTGCCATCGAGCGTGTACTACATCAGCGAGGTGCCCAGTCGCCTGCGCTGGAGCGACGTCGGCTGGATTACCTCCATGGCGTTCGTGTTTTCGCTGTTGGCCACGATCTATCCGGCCTGGCGTGCCGCACGCACCCAGCCGGCACAGGCGCTGCGTTATGAATAAGTCCATGAACCATGCGGGCCCGGTGTTGCGTGTCAGCGGCGTGGCCAAGACCTACGCCGAAGGGCGCATGCGCACGCCGGTGCTGCGTGATGTGAATTTCGAGCTGGAGCGCGGCAAGACGCTGGCGATCATTGGTGCCTCGGGCGCGGGCAAGAGCACGCTGCTGCACATTGTCGGTGGCCTGGATACGCTCGATTCAGGCACGGTCGAGGTCGACGGGCGGGAATTGTCGCGCCTGTCCGATACCCAGCGCGGCCGCGTACGCAATCGTTCGCTGGGCTTCATCTACCAGTTTCATCATTTGTTGCCCGAGTTCACGGCGCTGGAAAACGTGTGCATGCCGCTGATGATTCGCGGCACCCCCCGCGACGAAACCCGCGAACGTGCGCGCGAGTTGCTCGATCGGGTGGGGCTGGCCTCGCGCATGGAACACAAGCCGAGCGAACTGTCCGGTGGTGAGCGCCAACGCTGTGCCGTGGCGCGTGCGCTGGTCACGCGTCCGGCCTGCATTCTCGGTGACGAACCCACGGGCAATCTGGACGAAAAGAATGCCGCACAGGTCTACGAGCTGATGCTGGAGCTCAATCGCGAGATCGACACCAGCTTCGTGCTGGTCACGCACAGCCCGGTATTGGCTTCGCGCATGGACCAGGTGCTCGAGCTCACCGCCGGCAAGTTGGTGGAACCGCAAACCAGTTGATCGTCACATGGAGTGGTGAATGCAGCCCCGACACGGATCGTCGAAAGCCCGGTTTCCGGATATGGTCGCCACCGCGCTGGCGTTGCTGGCCGGTGCCGTGTTCGTGCAGTGCCTGGTCAGCCTGCCGCCACGCTGGGTCGATGGTCTGTTGGCACTGGTCGCGTTGTTTGCCTTGTGGCGCTGGCCGCGCGTGCGCTGGGTCGCGCTGCTCGTGCTGGCCGTGGCCTGGACGGCGTGGCGTGCCGATCTTGCGCTCGATGCAAGATTGCCGCGGCAGCTGGAAAAGCAGGACATCGACGTGGTCGGCGTGGTCGATTCGCTGCCTCGCCATGGTCCGATCGCGACGCATTTCACGCTGGATGTCGAACATGCTTCGCTCGATGGCGAGCCGCTGGCGCTGCGCGGTGTCACCAAAGTGTCCTGGTACGGCCATGGACATGATCCGGCACCGTGCTCGCGATGGCATCTGCGTCTGCGCCTGAAGCGACCCCGCAGCCTGCTCAATCCCGGCGGTTACGACAGCGAGCGCACGGCGCTGGAACGGCGCGAGGTGGCCACCGGCTACGTGCGTTCCAAGGGCGACAATCACGCCATCGGCGAGCCGGGTTGGTGTGTCGAGCGTCTGCGCGCGGACGTGTCGCACGCGATCGCGAACGCGGTGCCGAATGCCCATGACGCGCACTTGCTGCAATCGCTGGCCGTCGGCGACACGCGTGCGCTCAGCGAACACGATTGGAACGTGGCGCGCGCCAACGGCATCTCGCACTTGCTGGCCATTTCCGGCTTTCATGTGGGCGTGGCGGCGTTGCTCGGCGCCTGGCTGGTGTTTGCGCTGTGGTGGCTGATTCCCGCGCTGGGGCACCGTGTGCCGCGACAGGCGGCGCAAGGCGTGGCTGCCCTGGTCACCGCGGTCGGATACGGCGCGCTGGCCGGCTTCGGTCTGCCGACCGACCGCACGTTGCTGATGATTGCCGTGGTTGCGCTGGCGCGCGTCAGCCGGCGCCACACCAGTGGTCCGCAAACCCTGGCCATGGCGTTGATCGCCATTCTTGCGTGGGATCCGTTGTCGGTGTTGTCGGCCGGATTCTGGTTGTCGTTTGCCGGCGTCGCGTTCCTGATGATGGGGCTGGCCCGACCGCGCAGCCTGCTCGGGCACGTGCGTGCACTGGGGCTGACGCAGTTGCTGATGACGGTTGCCTTGCTGCCGTTGGCGGTGTGGTTTTTCGGGCAGGCATCGTTGGTGGGCGCCTTGTCCAACCTGGTCGCGGTGCCGGTGGTCAGCCTGGTGGTGGTGCCGGTGACACTGCTCGGGACGCTGGTGTTGCCACTGTGGCCGGCGGCATCGGGCGTGTTGTGGCGTGCCGCCGCATGGGTCATGCATGTGCTGTGGGGACTGCTGGAGCACATGGCGCAGTGGCCGGGCGCGCACTGGTACCCGCCGGCCATCACCACGACGGCCATGGTGCTGGCGCTGGTGGGGGCGCTGTGGTTGTTCGTGCCGCGCGGTATGCCGGCACGTTGGCTGGGCCTGCTGTTGTTCGTCCCGTTGCTGTGGCCGCGCGTGTCGGTGCCGGCCGAGGGAGCCTTCCGCGTGTGGGTGCTGGATGTAGGGCAGGGGCTGTCGGTGCTGGTGCGCACGCGTCATCACGCGATGGTCTATGACACGGGTGCGCGCTACCCGTCCGGTTTCGATCTGGGGCGGGTGGCGGTGATTCCGGCCTTGCATGCGTTGGGCATACATCGCGTCGACACGGTCATGATCAGCCATGGCGACAACGATCATGCCGGTGGCGCAGCGGCGGTCGTGGCGGCGTTTCCGCGTGCGCGCCGGCTCAGCGGGGAGCCGCGACGGGTCGGACTGAACATGCGCCAATGCCATCGTGGCCAGCATTGGCAATTCGATGGCGTGACCTTCCGGGTGTTGAGCCCGGACGTGGATCGGATCGGCACCTATCGCGACAACGACCAGTCATGCGTGTTGCTGGTCACGGGAGCAGGCGGGCGCATGCTGTTGACCGGCGACGTGTCCCGTCATGTCGAGCCGGACGTGGCGCAACGGCTGGGTGCCGGACCGGCGTTGGTGCTGCTGGTGCCGCATCACGGCAGCAAAAGCTCGTCCAGCGTGGCATTCATCGATGCGCTGACGCCGCAACTGGCGGTCAATTCCGCTGGCTGGTTGAACCGCTACCACCATCCAGCCGAGGTCGTGGTCCAGCGTTACGCCGCCGCCGGCGTGCCGTTTTTCAACACGGCGACCTCTGGCGCCATGGAGGTTGTTTTCCCGGCAGATGGGCCGCCATTCCTGAAGGCGCGCTGGCGCGTGCACGAAGATCGTTACTGGCGAGAATAGCCGGAAGTCCGGTGCGCGCAGATGCTTTCGCAGTCCGGCAGATTCCTGCGGCCCAGACTCCCAAGCTTGGTAAAATGGGCGCTTCCCCATCGCCCAGGCCACTTCAATGGACTATTTGCTTACCCAGTGGCACGAGATCGTCCACGCGTTCGTGACGTTCGAGTTCACTACCTGGAAAATCATCGGCTTCATCGGCATGGGGTTGTTCACCAGCCGTTGGTTCGTCCAGCTTTACTACACGCGCAAGATGCGACGTGTGGTGATGCCGCAGGCGTTCTGGTGGTTGTCTGTGTGCGGCAGCGCCATGCTGCTGGCGTATTTCACCATCGGCAAGAATGACTCGGTGGGCATCCTGTCCAACCTGTTCCCGGTTTTCGTATCGGTCTACAACCTCATTATCCATCTCAAACATCGCAAGAATGCCGTCACCGGCGACGACATGGCGTAGGCGTTTCACGGACTTCACGTGATGGGGGAGTGAAGTTCCGAAACGGTTATTGCTTGGCGCTTTCCGTACCCTGCGGTACGCTTCACGGCCAAGCTTCGGCGTGCCCTGATTGAAGTAAACGGTATGGATGACACCTACGATCCGCAGGCGGTGGAGACCGCTGCGCAGACTTACTGGAACGATACCCGCGCCTACGAGGTGAGCGAGGATGCGTCCCGGCCCAAGTATTACTGCTTGTCGATGTTCATGTATCCCAGCGGGTCCATGCACATGGGGCATGTGCGCAACTACACGATTGGCGACGTGATCAGCCGCTTCCAGCGCATGCAGGGCAAGAACGTGCTGCAGCCGATGGGCTGGGATGCGTTCGGCCTGCCGGCCGAGAACGCGGCGATCAAGAACGACACGGCGCCGGCCAAGTGGACGTACGCCAACATCGAGCACATGCGCGGGCAGCTCAAGCGCATGGGCTTTGCCTATGACTGGTCGCGCGAGCTGACCACCTGCAAGCCCGATTACTACGTGCACGAGCAGCGCATGTTCGTGCGCCTGATGAAAAAGGGCCTGGCCTACCGCAAGGCCAGCGTGGTCAATTGGGACCCGGTCGACCAGACCGTGCTGGCCAACGAACAGGTCATCGATGGGCGCGGCTGGCGCACCGGCGCGGTGGTGCAAAAGCGCGAGATTCCGCAGTGGTTCCTGAAAATCACCGACTACGCGCCGGAATTGCTGGATGGCCTGGATCAGCTTCCGGGCTGGCCGGATGCGGTCAAGACCATGCAGCGGCACTGGATCGGGCGATCCGAAGGCCTGGAGATCCGCTTCGACGTGGACGGCGGCGACCCGCTGACCGTGTTCACCACGCGCCCGGACACGCTGATGGGTTGCACCTATCTGGCCATTGCCGCCGAGCATCCGTTGGCGCTCAAGGCGGCCGAAGATGATGCCGAGCTGGCCGATTTTCTGCGCAGCTGCAAGAGCGGTGGCGTGTCCGAGGCCGAGATCGACACCCAGGAAAAGCGCGGCATGGCCACCGGTTTCGAGGCCGTCCATCCGGTCAGCGGCGAGCGGTTGCCGGTGTGGGTCGCCAACTTCGTGCTGATGGGCTATGGCACCGGCGCGGTCATGTGCGTGCCGGGCCATGACGAGCGTGATCGCGAGTTTGCCTCCAACTACCAGCTGCCGGTGAAAATGGTCGTGGCCGATCGGGGCGTGATCGACGCCATCCACGAGCTCGATCAGGATCTGGCCGCGGGCGTGCTCGCCGATCCCATGCATGCCGCCTTGCATGGCGGCCAGACCGATGCCTACGACAAGGCCTCGGCGGTGCGCGTGATCGAGGAGTTCTCCAACTACATACGTGAGGTGGAGGCTTACACCGAGCACGGCACGCTGGTCAATTCCGGCCCCTTCGACGGCATGAATTTCGAGCAGGCGTTCGATGCCGTGGCCAAGCGTCTGGAAGCCGACGGTACCGGCCAACGCAAGATCAACTGGCGCTTGCGTGACTGGGGCGTCAGTCGCCAACGTTACTGGGGCTGCCCGATCCCGGTCATCTATTGCGATGACTGCGGCGCGGTGCCGGTGCCCGAGGATCAGCTGCCGGTCGAGTTGCCCGAGGACGTGGCTTTCAGCGGCGTCGCCTCGCCGATCAAGGCCGATCCCCAGTGGCGCAAGACGACGTGCCCGGAATGCGGCAAGCCGGCCGAGCGCGAGACCGACACCTTCGACACCTTCATGGAGTCGAGCTGGTATTACGCCCGCTACACCAGCCCCGGTGCCGACGCCCAGGTCGACGCGCGCGCCGGTTATTGGCTGCCGGTCGACCAGTACATTGGCGGCATCGAGCACGCCATTTTGCATCTGCTGTACTTCCGCTTCTATCACAAGCTGATGCGCGACGCCGGTCTGGTCGCCTGCGACGAGCCGACCAGCAATCTGTTGTGCCAGGGCATGGTGGTTGCCGAAACCTTCTACCGCGAGGACGGCGACCGGACAAAGCACTGGATCAACCCCGCCGAGGTCGATATCCAGCGCGACGAGCGCGGCCGCATCACCGGCGCGGTGCTCAAGGCCGACGGCAAGCGGGTCGAGATCGGCGGCGTCGAGAAGATGTCCAAGTCCAAGAACAACGGTGTCGATCCGCAGCACATGATCGACAAGTACGGCGCCGACACGGTGCGCCTGTTCTCGATGTTCGCCTCGCCGCCGGATCAGTCGCTGGAATGGAACGAGGCCGGTGTCGACGGCATGGCACGCTTCATGCGGCGTTTCTGGCGCGAGGTCAACGAACACGCCGGCCAGCCGGACCACCCCGAAATCGATCCGGGCGCGCTGGACGCGGGCCAGCGCGACCTGCGCCGTGTATTGCACGAGACCATCGGCAAGGTCGGCGACGACTATGGCCGTCGTCACAACTTCAATACGGCCATCGCCGCCTTGATGGAGCTGCTCAACGCGGTTTCGAAGTTCGACGACATGAGCGATCAGGGCCGGGCCGTCCGCCATGAGACGCTGGAGTCGATGGTGCTGATGCTCAACCCGGTCACGCCGCATGCCTGTCACGCGCTGTGGCAGGTGCTGGGCCACGCGCAGTCGGTGGTGGAGGATCAGCCCTGGCCGCAAGTGGACAAGCAGGCGCTGGCGCGCGATTCGGTCAAGCTCGCGGTGCAGGTCAACGGCAAATTGCGCGGCACGATCGAGCTTGCTGTCGATGCCGGCAAGGACGAGGCCGAGCGTCTGGCGCTGGGCGTGCCCGGCGTGCAGCCATTCGTCGAGGGCAAGACCGTGCGCAAGGTCATTGTCGTGCCCGGCAAGATCGTCAACATCGTGGTGTAGGCAAATACGCATGAAATCCATTGGATACCTGGGCCTTGCTGCCGCCATGGCGCTGCTGCTTTCCGGTTGCGGGTTTCACCTGCGCCAGAGCGCGCAACTGCCGGCGGGCATGCAGAAAGTGCATTTGACCGTTCACGGGAGCGATGACTTCCGGCGCGCCCTGGGGCGTGCACTGGTCACGGCCGGAACGACCCTGGTCGACGAACCCGGCCCCGGTGTGGCCGAGTTCCAGGTGCCGGTGGCGCGTTTCCGTTCCGATGCGCTGACCATCACCGGGCGCGGACGCATCAGTGAATATGCCGTGCGCTTCAATGTCCGCTTCGACGTGGTCGACAGCCAAGGCAGGACCATCGTCGCCAGCCAGGACATTCGCATGTCGCGCGAGTTCACGTATGACGCGCGCGAGGCCATCGGCCGCCAGACCCAGGTGCGGGCCATGCAGAAAGGCCTGATCCAGAACATGGTGCGTTCGGTGATGTTTCGTTTGCAGGCGGTCGGCGAGCGGCCGGCGAGCGCCACCTCGGGCGCGCGCGCGGTCGACTCCGGCGCCGGCGCCGGCGCCGCCTGACGCCATGACCATCCGCGCGGACCAGTGGTACAAGCAGCTCAAAGGCGACCGGTTGGCGCCGGTGCAGCTGCTCGCCGGCGAGGAACTGCTGGTGCTGGAAGCGGCCGATGCATTGCGCGCGCGTGCACGCGAACTGGGATATGACGAGCGCGAGGTGATCAACGTCGAGGCGCGCTTCGACTGGGACGACCTGGCGCGTGCCGCCGCCGGCATGTCGTTGTTCGCCACGCGTCGCCTGCTGGATTTGCGCTTGCCGGGCGGGCGTCCCGGCAAGGAGGGTGGCGCGGCCATCACGGCGTACTGCAAGGACCCGCCACCGGACACCTTGTTGCTGATCACCTGCAACGAGTGGTCGAACAAGCATGGCGGCGCGTGGAGCCGCGCCGTCGAGAAGGCCGGCGCGCTGGTCGTGTTCTGGCCACCGAAGATGCACGAATGGCCGAAGTGGATTGCGGCGCGGCTGGCATCGCGCGGCATTCAGGCCTCGCCCGAAGCCGTGACCTTGCTCGCCGAGCGCGTGGAAGGCAATCTGCTGGCTGCAGCGCAGGAAGTGGACAAGCTGGTCGCCGTGCACGGGCAGGGTCGCCTGGATGCCGCCACGCTGGAGGCGCTGGTTGCCGACGCCAGCCGTTACGACGTCTTCAAGCTGACCGATGCCGCGTTTGGCGGCGATGCCGCGCGCGCCGTGCGCATTGTCGAGGGTCTGCGTGCCGAGGGCGATGAACTGGTGCCGCTGATGGGTTGGATCGACAAGCAGCTGGAGCAGGCCCTGCGTCTGGCGCAAGCGCGAGATTTCGCGGCTCAGGCGCGCGCCGATCACCTGTGGCAGGCACGCGAGAGTCTGTTCCGGGCCGCCTTGCGGCGTGCGCCGCGCGGTTTCTGGCCGCATTGTCTGGCCCGCGCGGCGCGCATCGACCGCATGATCAAGGGGCGTGAACAAGGCGACCCGTGGCGCGAGCTGGAACGTCTGGTGGCAGCCATCGCCGACCCGCGCATGGCCAGGGCACTGGCATGAAACCGCTGGCGATATTCGGCGGCACCTTCGATCCCGTGCACCTGGGCCATCTCAACGTGGCCTGGGAAGCGGCCGAATTGCTGGACGCCGAGGTCCGTCTGGTGCCGGCCAACGTGCCGCCGCATCGCGCATCACCGCATGCCAGTGCCGTCGAGCGTGTGGCCATGCTGCGCGCAGCCCTGCGTGGGCAGGACCGGCTGCAGCTCGATACCCGCGAATTGGATCGCGACGGGCCGTCGTACACCGTCGACACGCTGGCCGGATTGCGCGCCGAGCAGGGCGAGCGGCCGCTGGTGTTGCTGGTCGGTCAGGATGCTTTCGATGGCCTGGATCGCTGGCATCGTTGGCGCGAGCTGTTAGAGTTGGCGCATGTGGGGGTTCTCGATCGTCCGGGATTCCAGTCAGCGTTGTCGCCGACGCTGGCCGACGCGCTCGACGGTCGTTTCACGCAGCGCATCGCCGACCTGCATGGCGCGCCCGCGGGCAAAGTCATGCAGCTGAACGTGACACCACTGGAGATTTCCGCGACCAGGGTGCGTCAGTTGCTGGCCGAAGGCCGCGATCCGCGCTATTTGCTGCCGGCCGGGGTCTTCGCCGAGCCTTCGGTATTGCAGCCGTATCGCCGGTAGTCAGCATCAATGGCGTTATACTGCCCGTGCGCGCATGTGGCGTGCATACGTACCCAAGGTGATGTCATTTGATGGCCCAAACGCAGTCATCCCGCTTGCCCGAAACACCCTCCGACCAGCAATTGCACGAGCGCGTGCTTGCCGCCCTGGACGACCTCAAGGCCAAGGACGTGCATGAAATCGACGTACGCGGCAAGACCTCCATTGCCGATACGCTCATTGTCGCCTCCGGCACCTCCACCCGACACGTCAAATCCATTGCCGACGAAGTGATTCGCTTCGCCAAGCAGGCGGGCATGATGCCGCTGGGCGTGGAAGGTCAACAGGAAGCCGAGTGGGTGCTGGTCGATCTTGGCGACATCATCGTGCACGTGATGTTGCCGCGCATCCGCGAGTTCTACGGCCTGGAACGCCTCTGGAGCGTCGGCGAAGATGCACCCGAGGACACCGCGCAATCGACCGGCGGCTGACGCCGGCTGCACGCGCGTCGCGTCGTCATGCACACTCGTATCCTCGCCGTCGGCGAGCGCATGCCCGGCTGGGTCGCGGACGGTTTTGCCGAGTACCGCAAGCGCCTGTCGCATGAGTTGCCACTGGATCTGGTGGAAATCACGCCGGGCCGGCGTGGCAAGGGACGCGACCCCGTGCGCGCCATGGCCGATGAAGGCGCGGCGGTGCTGGCGGCCTTGCCGCGTGACACCCAGGTCGTCGCCCTCGATGGTCGCGGCAAGACATGGAGCAGCGAGCAACTGGCCGCGCAACTGCAGGACTGGCGCATGAGTGGCCGTCACCTGGCTTTCCTGATCGGTGGTCCCGAGGGCCACGCGCCCGACGTGCTGACGCGCGCCGACCAGCGTTGGTCACTGGGTCCGTTGACCTTGCCGCACATGCTGGTGCGACTGGTGCTGGCCGAGCAGCTGTATCGCGCCACCACGATCCTCGCCGGGCATCCCTACCACCGCGCCTGAACCGATTGCAGGCGCACGCCACCGGCTGATGCGGATTTGCGAAGCGTGGGCGTCGGTCGGGTTGGCTTCATCAACCCGACACGTCGTCGCGCGTAGTGGATGTCGGGTTACGCCTGCGGGTCAACCCGACCTACCCAAACGACGCAAGCCGTAGGCTCTCAGGCCTTGCCGTGGAACAGTTCGCGGCCGATCAGCATGCGCCGGATCTCGTTGGTGCCGGCGCCGATTTCGTACAGCTTCGCGTCGCGCAGGATACGACCGGTGGCGAACTCGTTGATGTAGCCGTTGCCGCCCAGCGCCTGGATCGCTTCGAGCGCCACCTTGACCGCATTGGACGAAGCGTTGAGCAGGCACGATGCCGGGTCCACGCGCGACTTGATGTCGGCATCGAAGTGCTTGGCGACCATGTAGGCATAGCTGCGCGAGGATTGCAGTGCCGTGTACATGTCGGCCACTTTGGCCTGCATGATCTCGAACGTGCCGATCGGCGCGTTGAACTGCTTGCGTTCGCGCACATAGGGCAGGGTGATGTCCAGCGCTGCCTGCATCAGGCCGATCGGGCCACCGGACAGCACCAGACGCTCCGTGTCCAGCCCGCTCATCAA
>DASSKC010000043.1:0-20139 GCA_035690885.1 Oleiagrimonas sp.
TCCACGGTCGCGGCCGGACCCATGCCCCCAAGCACGCCCAGCGTGCGCGAGCTGCGGACCATGTCGTTCATTGCTACCTGCCTTTGCCTGTATTGCCGTTCTTGCGGCCGTGACCGCGACCAAACCAATCGGTCACGCCCCCCGATACGATATCAGGAACGATTGCTCAGAACGGCCACACTTGCGGCACCACCAGCATGACCACGACACCAACGAGTATCGCCAGCGGCACGCCGACGCGAGTGAAGTCGAGGAAGCGGTAACCGCCCGGTCCATAGACCATCATGTTGGTCTGGTAGCCGATTGGCGTGATGAAGCTGGCCGAGGCGCCAATCATGACCGTGATGATGAACGGCATGGGGTTGGCACCCAGCTGCTGCGAGGCGGCCAGCCCGATGGGAAACATCAACACCGCTGCCGCATTGTTGGTCAGCACCTCGGTGAACAACACGGTCAACACGTAGACCATGAGCAAGGTCCAGAACGGATCACCACGACCGAGCCCCAGAAGTACATGGGCCACGGCACTGGCCACGCCGGTCTTGGACAAGGCCAGCCCGATGGCGAGCGCACAGGCGATGGCGATGTACAGCGGAAAATCGACCGAGCGCCGCGCGTCACGAAAATTGATGCAACCGGCCGCCATCACCGCCAGCATGGCGACCAGCGCGGACACGAAGATATCCACGTGGAACACGGCATTGGCGATGATGAACGCGCCGAGGATTCCGAGCGACACCATCGCCTTGCGCGGTTGCACCGAGGGCGTGTCGTCAACCAGGTTGACCATCATGAACTCGCGCGATTGGCCGAACTCGCGGGTGAACTCGGACGTCGTCTCCAGAAGCAAAGTGTCGCCGGCCTGCAAAACGATATCGCCAGGCTTGCTGGCGAGCTGCTTGCCTCGCCGATTGACGGCCACCACCACCGCACCATAACGCTCGCGAAAGCGCGCGGCACGCACGGTCTTGCCCACGACCGGCGACAGGCGCGAGGGCACCGCCTCGACAAAGTGACGACCATTCTCGCCACCGACCTTGAACACCTGATCATCGACATGCGCGAGGCTCGACATCTGGCGCAAATCGCGCAGGCCGTCGGCGGTACCGACGAACACCAGCCGGTCGCTCATCTGCAACACGGTGTCGGGCGTGACCGCCGGCAGCACCACGCCGTCGCGCTGGATTTCCACCAAAAATGCGCCCGACAAGCTGCGCAATCCCGCATCGACCAGATTGTGGCCGACCAGCTTGCCGTCCGGCTTGACCCGCATTTCCAGCACGTATTCGCGGGTCTCGCGGGCCTGATCCAGTGCGGTGCGCCGATCCGGCAGCAACCAGCGGCCGATGGTCAGCAGGTAGATCAAGCCAACGATCGCCGCCGGCACGCCGACCCAGGCTGGATCGAACATGTGCAGCGTGGGCAGGTTTGGGTGCTGCTTCATCAGGCCCATCACGATCAGGTTGGTGCTGGTGCCGATCAGCGAGCACATGCCGCCAAGAATGGTGGCGTAGCTGAGCGGAATCAGCAGCTTGGACACCGGCACCTTGGAGCGTCGGCACCACTGCTCGACCGCCGCCGTCATCATGGCCACGACCGGCGTGTTGTTGATGAAGGCGCTGAGCGAAGACGAAATGCCGACCAGTCGGGCCTGGGCGACGAACGCGCCATGCGGCCTGCCCAGCACCCACGACGCCACCCAGCGGATGGCACCAGTGCTGCGCAGCGCACCGACCACGACGTACAACACCACCACCGTGAGGACGGCGGTATTGGAGAAGCCGGCCACCGCGTCACCCGGCGTCAGCACCCCGCCGACCAGCAAGATGGCCACCGCACCCAGCAAGGCCACATCCGGCGACACGCGCTCCCACAACAGGCAGGCAAACATGACCCCCACCACGCCGATCGTGAGCCAGGCGTGGAAGCCGAGGTCGGCGAAGGTCACCACATCCAAGCGGCATCTCCCGATTCGTGCATTACGGCGCCATCATGCCAGCAGGAGCGCACCCTGTGCGCTCCTGCTGTGGCAAGACAGACCAGATACGCCACGCGTGGTCAGTCCAGCAAGTTTTCGATGACGCGCTGGGCCAGCTTGTCGGCTTCGACACCCACGGTTTCAAGGTGCAGCTCGGGCGCTTCGGGCACCTCGTAGGGCGAGCCGATACCGGTGAAGTTGGCGATCTCGCCGGCACGCGCCTTCGCGTACAGACCCTTGACGTCGCGCTTCTCGCACACCTCCAGCGGCGTGTCGACGAACACCTCGTGGAACTCGCCCTCGCCGAACAGTTTGCGCGCCATGCGTCGCTCGCCACGGAACGGGCTGATGAAGCTGACCAGCACGATCAGGCCGGCATTGGTCATCAATCGCGCCACCTCGGCGACGCGGCGGATGTTTTCCACGCGGTCTTCTTCGGTAAAGCCGAGATCGCGGTTGAGGCCGTGACGCACGTTGTCGCCATCGAGCAGGACGGTGTGATAACCCATCGCATGCAGGCGCTTCTCCACCAGGTTGGCAATGGTGGATTTGCCGGAGCCGGACAGGCCGGTAAACCACAGGCAGGCCGGATCCTGGCCCTTGATGAGGGCGCGTGCGGCACGATCGACCTCCATGTGCTGCCAATGGATGTTCTCGGCGCGGCGCAAGGCAAAATCGAGGGTGCCGGCGCCGACCGTGGCATTGGTCTGGCGATCGATGAGGATGAACGCACCCAGGTTGTGGCATTCGGCATACGGCTCGAACGCGATCGCGTGGTCCAGGCCGAGGTTGCAGTAGCCGACCTCGTTGAGTTCCAGGCGCTTGGCCGCCAGCCGCTCCTGCGTGTTGACCTCGACCTTGTGCTTGATGTCGGTGACCTGCGCACTGACCGTGCGCGCACCGATCTTCATCCAGTACGGACGCCCCGGCAGCAAGGCCTTGTCGTCCATCCACAACAGGTGGGCGGCGAACTGGTCGGCGACCTGCGGCGGCGCGGCGGTGGCGGCGATGACGTCGCCACGGCTGATGTCGCGCTCGTCCTCAAGCGTCAACGTGACCGCATCGCCGGTGTTGGCCTGGTCCAGATCGCCATCGGCGGTGACCACGCGGGCCACGCGCGAACGCGCGCCGCTGGGCAGGACGACCACTTCGTCGCCGGGCTTGACGCTGCCGGCCGCCACTTCGCCGGCATAGCCGCGGAAGCTCGAATCGGGTCGACACACCCACTGCACCGGCAGGCGGAAGCCGAGATGGCTGGCCGGGCGGTCGATCTGCACGGTTTCCAGATGCTCGAGCATGCTCGGGCCGTCGTACCACGCCATCGCCTCGGAATGGCTGCTGACGTTGTCACCCTTGAGCGCCGACAGCGGGATCGCGGTGACATGCGCGACCCCCAGCTGCGTGGCCAGCTCGCGGTATTCGGATTCGATCGTGCGGAACACCTCCTCGGAGTAGTCCACCAGATCCATCTTGTTGACCGCCAGCAACACGTGGCGGATGCCGAGCAGGCCGCAAATCCAGGTGTGCCGGCGCGTCTGCGTCAACAGGCCCTGGCGCGCGTCGACCAGCACCACGGCCAGATCGGCCGTGGAGGCACCGGTGGCCATGTTGCGCGTGTACTGCTCGTGCCCCGGCGTGTCGGCGACGATGAACTTGCGCTTCTCGGTGCTGAAGAAACGGTAGGCCACGTCGATGGTGATGCCCTGCTCGCGCTCGGCCGACAGACCATCGACCAGCAGCGCGAAATCGAGCTCGCCGTTCTGCGTGCCGTGGCGCTGGCTGTCGCCGTGCAAGGTGGCCAGCTGATCGTCGAACAGCAATTTGGTGTCGTACAGCAGGCGGCCGAGCAGCGTGCTCTTGCCGTCATCCACGCTGCCGCAGGTCAGGAAGCGCAGCAGGCTCTTGGTTTCGTGCTGGGCGAGGTAGGCGTTGATCGCGGCAGTGGCGTCGTCGGGGCGGTTCATGCGGCAAAGCTCCGGGAGAAATCGACAATGGCAGACAGGCGGAAGGCGGCAGTCATCAGAAGTAGCCCTCCTGCTTCTTCTTCTCCATCGACGCCGATTCATCCTTGTCGATCACGCGGCCGGAACGCTCGGAGGTGTTGGTCACCAGCATTTCCTGGATCACCTTGGGCAAGGTGTCGGCCGGCGACTCGATCGCGCCGGTGAATGGATAACTGCCCAGGGTGCGGAAGCGCACCTTTTTCATCTCCGGCTTCTCGCCCGGCTCGAGCGGCATGCGCTCGTCGTCGACCATGATCAACTGGCCGTCACGCTCGACCACCGGACGCTCGGCCGACAGATACAACGACGGCACCTGCACGTTCTCGCGATAGATGTACAGCCAGATGTCCAGCTCGGTCCAGTTGGAAATCGGGAACACGCGCACTTCTTCGCCCTTGCGGATGCGGGCGTTGTACAAGTCCCACAGTTCCGGGCGCTGGTTTTTCGGGTCCCAGCGATGCTGCGCATTGCGGAACGAGAACACGCGCTCCTTGGCGCGCGACTTTTCCTCGTCGCGGCGCGCGCCACCGATCGCCGCATCGAATTTGTACTTGTCCAGTGCCTGCTTGAGCGCCTGCGTTTTCATCGCATCGGTGAACACGGTCGCGCCGTGGGTGAACGGGTTCAGACCCTGATCCAGCGCTTCCTGGTTGGAATGGACGATCAACTTGACGCCGGTCTCCTTGGCGCGCCGGTCGCGAAACGCGACCATCTCCCGGAACACCCAGGTCGTGTCCACATGCAGGATCGGGATCGGCGGGCGCGCCGGATAAAACGCCTTGGTCAACAGGTGCAACAGGACTGACGAGTCCTTGCCCACCGAATACATCATCACCGGGTTGCTGAATTCCGCGGCCACCTCGCGGATGATGTGGATGGCCTCGTTTTCCAGATGTTTCAGGTGCGAGGTGCGCGCCAGCGCATCAATGTCGGTCATGGATTCGGGTTCCTGATACGGCATGTGGGCACGGCTTCGACGATAGCCGAAACCAAGTCCTTCATGTTAGCTGGACTTTCCTGTACTTGTGATGCACAAACGGGTGCCTGCCATGACAATCGCTCCCATCGGCATGCACGCAAGTTCTGGACTGACGGCCCTATGGATCAATCGCCGGGAACGCCACCGCGTACGTACTGGTGCCGTCGGCATGGGACTCAAGCGTTCGCACGTGCAGGCCCAGTCGTTGCGCCAACTCCGCCTTGCCGGACGGCGCCACCACGGTCACCGCGCCACGTGTTTGCAGCGGCGCGAAATGCCAGGACCGCGGTGGCACATCGCCACGACCGAGATGCGGATGCCGGCGCAGCCACGCCATGAGAATGGCGCGATTGCCGTCCGGTGCATTGAGCACCGTGTGCGTGCCATCCATGCCCGGAAAATGTCCACCACCGCCGGCGCGGTAGTTGTTGGTGGCAACGATGAAACGCTGATCGGGTGCGACCGGCCGGCCCTTCCAGGTCAGGCGAACGACGCGCTGACCCACCGGCTGGCTGACGTCGATGACGTATTGCAGGCCCGGCCCCTGGATCTGGTCGAAGTTGAAACCCGGAACGTGTGCATTGATGAGCGGCTGCGGTGCGGCCTGCGCCGGATCGATGCGATTGAAGCGCCGCGCCGAGTGCTCCAGCCAGGCTTTCAATGTGGCCCCGTCGACGTCGACCGCGGCCAGCATGTTGGGGTAGTAATACAGGTCCGCCACGGAACGGATGGTCACGGCACCCGGCGCGACATTCGTGTAGTCGCTCGGCCCGCCGTAGCCGGTACGGAACGCGGCCGCCGCCGACAACACCGGCACGTCCGCCAGATCCGGACGATTGTCGGCAATCCACTGCTTGACGTAATCGCGCTGGGCCGCATTGACCACGCTCAACGCCGTCATGTTGCCGAGCGCGGAAAAATACGTGCTCATGCGGAAATCGGCGTGGTCGATCGGCGTGTTGACATAGGCAATCGTGGCCTGGTGCAGATCCTCGACCAACGGCGCGATGCGCGGATCGGGCGGCACGCACGCGTCCTTGTCGGCACAGATCGGCTTGACCTCGCTGCGCGCGGCCGCCGCATCGGACACCCATTGACCACGCCGATACGTCAGCGCCAGGTGGATCAACCCCAGATCCTTGCCGAAAAAGCCGCCCATCACGGCCGGCACGCCGTTGACGCGTCCGCTGACATCGTCCACGCCTTTCATGTCGGCAAATCGCGGACCCGGGAACGCGGCATGCATGTGCCCCATCAGCATGGCGTCGATGCCCGCCACCTGCGCCAGATACCAGGCGGCGTTCTCCATCTGCGGCGTATACGGTGCGGTGCTGATGCCGCCGTGGATGATGGCGATCACCAGATCGGGATGCCGCGCCTTGATCGCCGGCATGTATTTCTTCGCGGCCTCGACCACGCCCATCACGCGCACGCGCCCCTCGAGATGGCGCTTGTCCCAATGCATGATCGGCGGCGGCGCAAAGCCCATCACGGCGATGCGGATCGGCGCCTTGATGGTCTGGCCATCCGGCGTGGTGGCGGTGATGGTGCGATCGAGCATCAGCCACGGCTGGTACAACGGCTTGCCGGTTTCAAGGCTGAACACGTTGGAAAGCACCAGCGGGTAATCTGGCCCCGCGCAGCGTTTCACCTCGACACCCTTGGCGCGCATCGGCGTGCCGGTCACCTGCGACAGGAAATCCAGCCCGTAGTTGAACTCGTGATTGCCGAGCGTACCGGCATCGTAATCGAGCACATCCATGGCGCGGTACACCGCCAACTCCTTGTCGCACGGCAACGGCTCGACCTTGGCCTGATAGTCGGCCGCCACCGTGCCCTGGATGGTATCGCCGGCATCGAACAGCAAGGTATTGGGGTAATGCTTGCGCGCGCGGTCGATCAGCGTGGCCGTACGCGCAAGCCCCACGTGCGGCGTGGCGCGGAGCTTGTAGTAGTCGTAGCCCAGGACGTGCGCATGTAGATCCGTGGTTTCCAGCAGCGTCAATTTGGCGGTCGTGCCGGCGGGAACGCGCGCATGAGCCGATGCACTCGCCGGACCAAGGCACAGGAACAACAGCAGCAGCACGTATGTGACGAACGACATCACGGTGCGGCCGATGGCTCGCCGGCGGTCATTTTGAGCACCGAATGACGCAACTCGCGCGACAGCACCACACGCGCATCCTCGACCACGGACTCCAGCGCCGCGTCGTATTCCAGCTTGCCGGCGTCGTTGCTCCAGATGACGCGACGCTGGCGCAGCTTGTGGATGAAGCCGCGGAACAAGGCCTTGTCGAAAAACTCCGGCGCGCTCAACTCGTGCAACAGGCTCACGCGCTGAGCGGTCAGCGTGCAGGCTTTTTCCAGCTCGCTCGCGCTCAGCGTGCCGGCTTCGTGGCCGACCAGGGTAGCGATGACGATGTAGTAGCGCTCGAAGGCCTGCATCAGGGTGCGGGCCACGGTCTTGAGCTGGAAGGCGCCGTCGTCCTGGCCCGGTCCACGCTCGAGCACACGCCCTTCACTGCGTGCATCGAGCAGACCGCGGCGCACGAAAAAGTCGAGCGTGTCGGACAGCACATCGACAAACTCGGCTTCGGTCCAGCGCAGGAACAGCTCACTCTGGATGAACGGATAGATGATGCGCCCCAGACGCAGGATCGACGCGCGCGACATGCGCCGGTTGTTGAGAAAACAACTGGCCACCCAGGCGGCGGCCGCGACCAGATGCAGCACGTTGTTGCGAAAGTAGCTGAGCAGCACGGCCTGCTCGCCTTCGGTCACCAGCACGTCGCCCTGCGGATGGCTGACGCGACGGATCCAGCCCATGGCCTCGCCGTGGGCGACGATCTCTTCGGCCGTGTCGCGGGTCACGCTGACGCGCTCGGCATACGGCAGCTCGGTCAACAAGGCCTTGAACAGCTCCAGTTGGGCCAACAGGTCCGATTCGGCCACCGCATGCTTGCGCGTGGACAGCAGCACCAGGGCCAACAGGTTGACCGGATTGACGTTGGCGCAGGCGTTGATGTTGATGTGGATGCTCTCGGCCAGGTGATCGACCGAGCGGCTCAGCCATTCGGGCTTGGCATCGGGAGCAAGGTCGGCATGCTCGCGCCAGTCCGCGGCGCAGGCATCAAGCACCTCGTTGAGCTCGACCGGCTCGCCGAAGCTCAACGCGACATGGCCGTAATGCTGCTTGAGGATCTTGCGCACGCCACGCAACAACGCCAGCCAGGACTCCTTCTCCTTGGGCTGACCGGACAATTCGCCGACATACGACTTGCCCTCCATCAGCTTTTCGTAGCCGATGTAGACCGGCTGGAACAACACCGGCCGACGCGGCGCTCGCAAGAATGCGCGCACCGTCATCGACAACATGCCGGCATGCGGCTTTAGCAGGCGCCCGGTCCGCGAACGCCCGCCCTCGATGAAATATTCCAGCGGCACGCCACGGTCGATCAGCTGCGCCATGTATTCCTTGAAGATGGTCGAGTACAGCGCGCTGCCACGAAAACTGCGGCGCATGAAGAACGCGCCGCCGCCACGCAGGAACCGCCCCAGCACCGGCAAATTGAGATTCTTGCCCGCGGCAATGTGCGGCACCACCACGCCGGCGGCCTGCAACTTGTAACTGAGCAACACGTAGTCGGCATGGCTGCGATGACAGGGCACGTAAATCACTTCGTGGCCGGGCGCGATGTCGCGCGCGCGATCGAAGTGGTGCATGGAAATGCCGTCGTACAGCTTGTTCCAGAACCACGCCAGGATGAAAGAGGCCGAGCGCACCACCGTGTGCTTATAGTCGGCGGCAATCTCCATCATCATGTCGTGCGCGCGACGCATCGCCTTGTGCCGCGAGATGCCGTCCTTGGACGCGGCCACGTCGATGGCCTCGCGTACCGGCGCGGCGTTGAGCACGCTGTCGACCACGGTACGCTTGTGCGACAGGTCCGGTCCGATCACGGCCGCGCGGATGCGCCGGAAATGCGTGCGCAACACCCGCGCGATCTTGCGTGCGGTCCGCTCGGTGCGCTCCTCGCCGGATTCGGCCAACACCTCGCGCATGCTGACCGGACGCGAAAAGTGCACCACCGTGTCGCGACCGTTCAACAGCAGCGCCAGGATGCGTCGAAAGCGGCCGACCACCACCCAGTCCTCGGAGAACAGCACGCGAAACCAACCCGACTCGCGACCCGGCGCCCGGCCCACGTAAATGGCCACCGGTACCAGCTGCACATCGGCTTCGGGCATCACCTCCAGACTGGACAAAAGCTGCCGCAAGCGCGCCTGCGAGGCACCACGCCGGGTGCGCCCGATCAATCGGCCCACGCGATGGCTCAGCGAAAACATCGCGTTGCGTGGATGCGCCAAGCCGCCAATGGACGCATACGGCGACGGTAACCCGGCCTCGCGGCAGGCGCGCTCCAGGATCAACGTGTCGGACAGGCCGTGGCGCTCGACCACGTAGCACACCGGCTTGTGCGCATCGAGCAGGGTGGCCGGTTCGGCCGGGTCACGCTTGATGCGCACCCACGGTCGCAGCAACCGCCCGGCCAGGGCCAGCCACCAATGGGGGCGGACGGATGTGGCCGCCGCCGGCGTCGAATCAGGAAGTGTGGAAGCCATGGGGACGTATTCTACGTGACACGGAGCGGCAACATCCGGGACATGATCCGGTCAAACTGCAGGTGCAGGTCGGGTTGGCTTCACCAACCCGACGTCCGTATTACGTCACGCCATGTCCGGGTTGATGAAGCCAACCCGACCTACTCAGCTGGCATCCGTGGCCGGCGCGGCGCTCGCGCTCGGAGCCGGCACCGTGGCGGGCGCGGCGACACTGCTTGCCGGAGCCGTGCTGCCAGCGTGTGCCAGCGCCGCACGCGCCGAGTGCCAGTGTTCGAGGACATGTCGCGGATACCAGCGCTTGCCCTTGCGCACCATGTCCACGGTGGTCGTGAACGGTTTGCCCAGGATGCTGAAATCGACCTGCACCACGGCATGGTCGTCGTTTTGCTTGAGCGTCTTGGCCGTGGCCGAGTCGAGCATGCGATCGACCGACAAGCCATACACGGCCAGCAAGTCCTTGAAGCCTTTCCAGGCGGTCGCATAGCGCTGCATCGACTGCTCGTAATCAAGCTGGCTGGCCTGCTTGAGCGTCTTGATGTCCAGCGCGCGCGCCGTGTCGACCACGATGCCGACCGCCTTTTTCGCCTTGGCCTTGCTGCCCCAGTCAGTGCGCCCCATCCACTGGGTCACCGCCTTGAGCACACCGCGGGCCTGGCTTTTCTGTTCACCGGTCAAGGCATTGGTCTGGGTGATCTCGGTGCCGACGGCGGTGCTGAACATGCCGATCATCATCGGCAGGCTCTTGTCGCGCATCAGCTTCCACGCATCCAGCATCGGCGCGATCTTCGCGAACTCTTTCTTTTTGGCACCGGGCTGCGTGAGCCGCTGCATGTTGCGGGCAAAACGCTGGCGCTCGGCCTGGCTCACGCCACGCAGCGCACCGTGGTCCTTGCGCGTCCATTCGGTGCGCAGCCGCTTGTAGTCCGCTGGCGCCAGCACGTGTTTGAGCAGGCCGTCGAAATCGCCGACTTTCAGCTCCTTGATGGCGTTCTGCACGGCCAGTTGCGGCGTCGCCGTCTCGGCCGTCAGGTCTTGCGCCTGCTTGCCCTTGTGACAACCGGCCAGCGTCAGGCCGACCAGCACGACAAGGGCGGCAGAACAAATCAATCGCGTACGCATGAACACAACTCCCGGAACGGGGCTGCCTGAGCGTAGGTCCCCAGCCGGCCGCGAGCAAGGGGATTCAAAGAAAACCCCGCGACGCAAAAACGGCGCGGGGTTGTCCAATCAGGAGGACCGGAAAGGAAATGACCCGTTCGGACCGCGACGGGCGGTTGAACGTGGTGAGACACATGTTAGTTGCGCATTAAAGTTTATGCAACACTTTAAGTAAACACTTATAAGTCATTGAATTTACTTCTTACTATATTGTAGGAGCGGCGGAAGCCGCGATTCGGTGACGCCGCAAGGCAACAACCCTGCGGGCACGCCCCATCGCGGCTTCCGCCGCTCCTGCGCCGGGTGTGGTTATTCGAGGCTCCCAACAAGTTCAAGCGATGACACACGGTCAGGAAACACCAAACAGCTTGCCCATGTCAGCGTGCGTCACGCTGTTGGCAAAGCCGTCGAAACGGCCTTCCGCCAACGGACCGGCCGCCCGCGTGAAACCGCTCCATGCCGCCAGCGCCAACGATCCGCCGACACTGACCCGACGCACGCCCAGTTCGGCCATCTCGGCCAGGGTGTGTGACGAGGCCGGACCCAGCAGGATGTTCACCGGCCTGGGTGCCACCGCCTCGACCACGGCCTTGATCTGCTCACGCGTGGACAGGCCGGGCGCATACAGACAATCGGCGCCGGCTTCGGCATAGGCGCTCAGGCGACGCAGCGTTTCATCCAGATCCGGCCGCCCGACCAGAAACCCTTCCGAACGCCCCACCAGCATCACGTCTTCGCCGGTCGCGTCGATGGCCGAGCGCGCGGCGCGCATGCGCGCAACGGCTTGATCGAATGCGTACAGCGGCTGGTCGGCATCGCCGGTGGCGTCCTCGATCGACAGACCAGCCACGCCGGTTGCGACACAACGACGCACGTTGTCGGCCAGTTGCCCCGGATCACGTGCATGACCGTCCTCGAAATCGGCATTGACCGGCAACGAGGTCGCGCCCACCAGTTCGGTCAGATGCGCCAACACTTCCTCGACGCCCACATCGCCATCGGCCTTGCCGCGCGAAAACGCATAGCCCGAACTGGTGCTGGCCAGGGCCTTGAAGCCCGCGTGCGCCAGCCATTTGGCCGATCCGACATCCCACGGATTGGGAATGACGAAGCAACCCGAGGCATGCAACTGGCGAAAGGCGGCACGACGTTCGGCATAGGGAGAGCGGGTCATGGCAAACATTCCACGTGGGGAACGGCCAGTCTACGCCGCGCACCGGGATGCTCGTCGGCTGTCGCATGATTGCGTAGCACATCAGGCAAATGTGTGTCTATACTCGAATGGCCCGCCCGTCATGGGCTGCATTGCAATTCGGGGAGGTTCCATGCTGCAACAGTACGGTTTGTGGATCGCGCTGGCATGCGCGGTCGTCGCCATCCTCTACGGCGTGTTTTCGGTGCGCTGGGTATTGGCCCAGTCTTCCGGCAATGAACGAATGCAGGAAATCGCCCACGCCATTCAGGAAGGCGCCCGCGCCTACCTCAATCGA
This sequence comes from Oleiagrimonas sp., assembly GCA_035690885.1. Taxonomy (GTDB): domain Bacteria; phylum Pseudomonadota; class Gammaproteobacteria; order Xanthomonadales; family Rhodanobacteraceae; genus Oleiagrimonas. The sequence continues at coordinate 12,232 of DASSKC010000043.1, forward strand.
CAATACGGCACCATCGCCATCGCCGGCGTGGTGCTTTTTTTGTTGGTGGGCTTTTTCATCGCCTGGCCGACGGCCATCGGCTTCGCCTTTGGCGCCATCTTGTCCGGCGCCGCCGGCTACATCGGCATGAATGTCTCCGTGCGCGCCAACGTGCGTACCGCCGAGGCCGCGCGCAACGGCATCAGCAAGGCCATGAACGTGGCGTTCCGCGGCGGCGCCATCACCGGCATGCTGGTGGTCGGCATGGCGCTGCTGGGCGTGACCGTTTACTACATCGTGCTGACCTCGGGCTTCGGCTTCCATCAGGAAGACGCATTGGAAGCCCTGGTCGGCCTGGCTTTCGGCTCGTCGCTGATCTCGATCTTTGCGCGCCTGGGCGGCGGCATCTTCACCAAGGGCGCCGATGTCGGTGCCGACCTGGTGGGCAAGGTCGAAGCCGGGATTCCCGAGGATGACCCACGCAACCCGGCGGTGATTGCCGACAACGTCGGCGACAACGTCGGCGATTGCGCCGGCATGGCCGCGGACTTGTTCGAGACCTATGCGGTGACGGTGGTCGCGACCATGTTGCTGGGCGGCCTGAGCTTTGCCACCAATCCGGACGCGGTGCTGTATCCGCTGATCCTCGGTGCGGCCTCGATCATCGCCTCGGTGATCGGCACCTTCGCGGTGCGCGTCAAACCCGGCGGCTCGATCATGGGCGCGCTGTACAAGGGCGTGCTGGTTTCGGCCATCCTGGCGGCGATCGCGTTCTGGTTCATCACCCAGGCCCTGTTCCCGCACGGCATCGGCACCGGCGCCGATGCGATCAGCGCCGAACGCCTGTTCTTCTGCGCCCTGAACGGACTGGTGCTGACCGGCCTGATCGTGTGGATCACCGAGTATTACACCGGCACCGAACACAAACCGGTACAGCACATCGCCAAGGCCTCGACCACCGGCCACGGCACCAACATCATCGCCGGCCTCGGCATTTCGATGAAGGCGACGTGCTGGCCGGTACTGGCGCTGTGCGCGTCGATCTGGCTGGCGTATTACTCCGGCGGCCTGTACGGCATCGCCATCGCGGTGACCGCGATGCTGTCGATGACCGGCATGATCGTGGCGCTGGATGCGTTCGGCCCGATCACCGACAACGCCGGCGGCATCGCCGAAATGGCTGATTTGCCCGAGGAGGTGCGCGGCATCACCGATCCGCTGGACGCGGTCGGCAACACCACCAAGGCGGTCACCAAGGGCTACGCCATCGGTTCGGCCGCACTGGCCGCGCTGGTGCTGTTTGCCGACTACACGCATCACTTGAGCGTCGAGTTCGGTCACGCCTTCACGTTCGACCTGTCCGACCACATGGTCATCATCGGCCTGCTGATCGGCGGCCTGATCCCGTTCCTGTTCAGCGCCATGGCCATGGAGGCGGTGGGGCGTGCGGCCGGCGCGGTGGTCGAGGAAGTGCGCAAGCAGTTCCGCGAGATCACCGGCATCATGGACGGCACCGGCAAGCCCAAATACGACCGTGCGGTGGACATGCTGACCAAGTCGGCGATCAAGGAAATGATCATTCCGTCGCTGTTGCCGGTGGTGGTGCCGATCCTGGTCGGCCTGATCCTGGGCCCGGTGGCGCTGGGCGGCGTGCTGATCGGCACCATCGTCACCGGCCTGTTCGTGGCCATCTCGATGACCACCGGTGGCGGCGCCTGGGACAATGCCAAGAAGCACATCGAGGATGGCAACTTCGGCGGCAAGAACTCCGAGGCGCACAAGGCCGCGGTCACCGGCGACACCGTCGGCGACCCGTACAAGGACACCGCCGGCCCGGCGGTCAATCCGTTGATCAAGATCATCAACATCGTGGCATTGCTGATCATCCCGCTGCTGGCGATGTGACATCGCCTGCCTGTGTAGGTCGGGTTGGCTTCATCAACCCGACATGGCGTGATCCGATACGGATGTCGGGTTACGCCTGCGGCTCAACCCGACCTACCTTGCGCAAAGCGCTCGCATAGATGACGGCAGGCTGAAGACCTGATCTCGCACACGCCATCGGTATGGCACCGCGCGTCGATCCCCTTACAATCTGGCGCATGAGCAAATCCACTTCCGCCACTTCCGCCATCCGCGACTGGATCCGCAACTCCTCGCGCGCCGGTCACAGCATCGAAGACCTGATCGACATGATGCTCAAGTCCGGTTACACCGCCCGCCAGGCACGGCGGTTGGTGGCCGACACCCTGGACCGGCCGGCGGTCGCCATTCCGGTGGCCGACAAGCGTCGCGACGGCCTGCGCACCACGCATCCGCAAGCACCATCCGTGGAAGCCGACGGACGCCGCATCGGCGTATCGACCTGCGTGGAAACGCCGACGATCCGGGTCCTGGAATCGGTCCTGAGCGATGCCGAATGCGCCCAGCTGATCGAACAGGCGCGCCCGCGCCTGGACCGCTCGCGCACCGTCACCGACACCGGCACCAACGAGGTCAGCAGCGCACGCACCAGCAGCGGCATGTTCTTCAAGCTGGGCGAAACCGACCTGATCGCCCGCCTCGAACAGCGCATCGCCGAAATCGTCGACCTGCCGGTGATCCACGGCGAGGGCCTGCAGATATTGCACTACCAGCCGGGCCAGCAATACGAGCCGCATTACGACTGGTTCGACCCGACCCAGGCTGGCTACAAGACCCTGACCGATGCCGGCGGCGAGCGCATCGCCAGTTTCATCATGTACTTGAACACGCCCGAGGGTGGCGGTGGCACGCACTTTCCGCGCGCCGGCGTGACCGTGTGCGCGCGTCAGGGATCGGCCGTCTACTTTGCCTACGAAAACGGCGACAAAAGCTCGCTGCATGCCGGCCTGCCGGTCACCGCCGGCGAAAAGTGGATCGCCACCAAGTGGCTGCGCGAGAAACCCTACCGGTGAGCCCCGCTGCCGAGGGATACCGGCTCGACCACGGATTGTGTGCCAACATCCGCAGTTTGCAACCGTCTGCGGAACGCCTTCGATGAATCAATCCCGGCAACAACGCGCGGGCTGGTGGCTGTTTGCCGCAGCCATCGTCGTCACCGTGGCGGCCTACGCATCGGGCCTGTCCGGCGGCTGGCTGTTCGACGACTTTCCCAACATCGTCAACAACCCCGGCATCCAGATCCAGCACGCGACCCTGCCGGACCTGACGCGCGCCGCACTGTCCTCGCCTTCGAGCACATTCAAGCGGCCGCTGGCGTCACTGACGTTTGCCTTCAACTATCTCGGCAGTGGCCTCGATCCGTTCTGGTGGAAAGTGACCAACGTGGTCATCCACCTCATCAACGGACTGCTGGTGTTTGTGTTGGCGCGCCTGTTGCTGCGTCTGGGCCTGCCGTACATCCACCGCGAACATGGTGCCGCCGGCGTGGACGCCCGCCACATCGGCATCGTCGCCGCGCTGATCGCCGGCGGCTGGATGCTGTTGCCGATCAACCTGACCGCGGTGCTGTACGTGGTCCAACGCATGACCAGCATGGCCAACGCCTTCGTGCTGCTGGGCCTGATCGGCTACGTCGTCGGGCGCATGCGCATGCGCGACGGCAACCACGCCCGCGGGCGTGCGTTCGGACTGTGCATCGCCAGTCTGATCGTGTGCACGGCGATCGGCTTCACCGCCAAGGAAACCGCGGTGATGTTGCCGTTGTATGCATTCCTGATCGAATGGGTGTTGTTCCGCTTCGGCGCGCGCGCGCCGTCATCGGATTTCGATTCCACCACCATTCCGACGAAGGGCAAGCGCGACCCTTGGGTGATCGGCCTGTTCATCGTCATGCTCGTGCTGCCCATGCTCGCCGGGCTGGCATGGCTGCTGCCAAGCACGTTCTCGCCCGAAACCTGGGCCACGCGCGACTTCACGCTGGGCACGCGCCTGTTGAGCGAGGCGCGCATTGTCTGCGACTACATCGTCTGGACCCTTCTGCCCACGCCCAATCCGCTGTCGTTCTACCACGATGGCTACGTGATCTCCTCGGGCCTGCTGACGCCGTGGACCACGCTGGCCAGCATCATCGTGATCGCGGCGCTGCTGGCGCTGGCGATCTGGTTGCGCAAGCGCGCGCCGCTGGCGTCGCTGGGCCTGCTGCTGTTTTTCGGCGCGCAGACGCTGACCGCCACCATCCTGCCGCTGGAGCTGATCTACGAGCACCGCAACTACTTCGCCAGCTTCGGCCTGCTGCTGGCCTTGATGCCGCTGCTGGCAGCGGTGCCCGGCAAACTCGCAGGCACCGGGTCGGACACCGTCCAGGGTTTTCCGCTGGCCTTGCCGCGCTACGTGTTGCTGGTCGGCCTGTTGCTGTTGTGGACCGCGCAGACCGCCCTGACCGCCTACGCCTGGGGCAATCCGCTGCGTCTGGCCCAGACCCTGGCCGCACGCGCGCCCGACTCGCCGCGCGCGCAATACCAGCTCGGCCGCAGCTACATCATCCACTCGCACTACGACCCCGATTCACCCTTCACCGAGGCCGCCTACGCACCGCTGGAACGCGCCGCCGCCATGCCCAAGTCGTCGATCCTGCCGCAGCAAGCGCTGATCTTCATGAACTCGCGCATGCATAGGCCGATCAAGGACAAGTGGTGGGACAGCATGATCGCCAAGCTCAAGGCCCACGACCCCGGCGTGCAGGACGTCAGCTCGCTGGCCGCGCTGACCAAGTGCGCGCGCGAAGGTGGATGCGAGCTGTCCGAAGAGCACATGGTCGCCGCCTTCCTGGCCGCACTTGACCACCCGGACCCGAGCGCACGCCTGCTGGCGACCTACGGCGACTACGCCTGGAACGTGCTTGGCGATCAGTCGCTGGGCGCGCGCATGCTCACCCAGGCGGTCAAGACCAGCCCCGAGGAACCGGCCTATCACATCACCCTGACCCGCATGCTGGCTGCGCAAGGACGCACCGACGATGCGCGCGCGCAGATCAATGCATTGCAGAAGCTCAACATCGGTGGTCGACTGAATGGGTCGATTGCCGGGTTGCGGGTATTGCTGGCCGAATCATCGTCGAAGTAGCTTGACTGGACACCGGTCCGCGCGTGGCACAATCGGATTATCGTGCAAGTTCCGCACCCACACGTACGCGCTCACGCATGGAAGAACAATACCCGTTGTTTGATACTGAGCCGGCCCGGCAAACTACCGTCGAACCACGCACGCCGGCCGGACAACCCTCCAGCCGTTATGTCGTGTATAACGCCTCCCTTTGGACATCGTGTTCGCCGACAAGAAAACCAATTCACCAGGACTGCAGCTGGCCGACCTGGTTGCGCGTCCCATCGGGCTGTCAATCATCCGCCCTGAACAACCCAATCAAGCGTTCGAAGTGCTCAAGAAGAAATTTTTCTGTGCCGGTGGGCGCACCAATCTGGGCGTTGGCTACGAAGGCTGGGGCCTGAAAATTCACCCGCCTGCAGAAAGCGAAAGGCCCCGGTGATCGCACCGAGGCCACAGCGCCGGCCGGGAACCCCCAACCCACTTGACGCAAGTTTAGACGCTGTGGTTGACGGGAACAAGCACTACAAGCTGAACGATTTGTCACATCACGAACAAGGCTGAAGGAAAGCCCGGTGGGTGACCGAAGTCCGTTACCTCTACCGCATCGCCGTTTACCATGGATGCATCGTCGACGATTGCATTGATCCACCATCCCGCCCATGACCGACCCAACCGATCCACCCTTCATCATCTTCGGCTCGCCGCTCATCGAGCAGGCCGAGATCGACGAAGTCGTCGCCTGCATGGAGTCCTCGTGGCTGGGCACCGGCCCGCGCGTGGCGCAATTCGAGCGCGATTTCGCCGCCCTCCAGTGCCTGCAACCGACCCAGGTCGCCGCCGTCAATTCGTGCACTGCGGCGCTGCATGTCAGCATGGTCGCGGCCGGACTGGAACCGGGCAGCGAAGTGATCACCACGCCGATGACCTTTTGCGCATCGATCAACGCCATCATCCACGCCGGCCTCGTGCCGGTGCTGGCCGACGTCGACCCGAACACGCAGAACATCGACCCGGCCGCCATCGAAGCGGCCATCACGCCACGCACCCGCGCCATCGTGCCCGTGCATTTCGCCGGCCGCGCCTGCGCCATGGACGCCATCATGGCCATCGCCGACAAGCACGACCTGATGGTCATCGAAGACTGCGCCCATGCCATCGAAACCACGTGGCACGGCCGCAAGGCCGGCACCTTCGGCGACTTCGGCTGCTTCAGCTTCTACGCCACCAAGAACGTCGTCACCGGCGAAGGCGGCATGGTCATCGGCCGCGACCAGGCGCACATCGCGCGCGCCAGAATGCTGGCCCTGCACGGCATGAGCAAGGACGCCTGGCACCGCTTCGGCGACAAGGGCTACAAGCACTATCAAGTCGTCGAGGCCGGCTTCAAATACAACATGATGGACCTGCAGGCCGCCATCGGCATCCATCAGCTGGCCCGTGTCGAGCGCAACTGGCAGCGTCGCGAAGTGGTCTGGAACCGCTACATGGAAGTGCTCAATGACCTGCCCATCACCCTGCCCGCGCCCCCCGAGCCGGACACCCGCCACGCCTGCCACCTGTTCACCATCGGCATCGACGAAGCTCGCTGCGGCATTACCCGCGACGCCTTTCTCGACGCCATGAACGCCAAACGCGTCGGCACCGGCGTGCATTACCTGTCGATTCCGGAACACCCGTACTACCAGCAGCGTTACGGCTGGCAGCCCGAACAGTGGCCCAACGCCATGCGCCTGGGCCGGCAAACCGTGAGCCTGCCGTTGTCGCCGAAGCTGACGGATACGGATGTGGAGCGGGTGATCGAGGCGGTGCGTGGCTGCTTGCGCGCGGAGTGAGCGCCCAAACGCAGCTCAACATGCATCACGTCGCCCTTGCCAATGCACGTCCCTCGTCATACCCCGGAGCCACCCCTATGGACATGTTTGACGCATCCCGTTAAACGGTATACATTCCCGACATGATCCAAAGCTTCAGCGACAAGGACACGCAGTTGCTGTTTGCCACCGGCAAGACGCGCCGGTTCTCGTCGGTTGCGCGCACCGCCACCCGCAAATTGCAGCAGCTGGACGCTGCCGTCGAACTGCGTGATCTTGCTTCGCCGCCAGGCAATCGTCTGGAGACCTTGCAAGGCAACCGTGCCGGGCAGTACAGCATTCGGATCAACAAGCAGTTCCGGCTTTGCTTCCAATGGACGGAACAAGGCCCCGCAAACGTCGAAATTGCCGACTACCACTGACAAGGTGCCATCATGGTCAAAAACGGCATGCGCCCCATTCATCCTGGCGAAGTTCTTCGCGAGGACTACCTCACCCCCCTTGATCTGAGCGCAAACGCGCTATCCAGAGCACTGAAGGTGCCCGCTACTCGCATCAACGACATCGTGCGCGAGCGGCGCGGCGTCACCGCCGATACCGCATTGCGACTGGCCCGCTACTTCGACACCTCGCCGCAGTTTTGGTTGAACCTGCAGACGGCCCACGACCTGCGCGCGGCAGAGATCGCCAACGGCAAACGCATCAAGCTTGAAATTCATCCCACGACAAAGGCGGCCTGAGGAGAGCCGCCGCAGCCCATCCCGCTGTTGCAACGCGCCGAACTCAAGCTCTGCACCGGAAACATCATTGCAGTTGCCGATCGACGTGCTGTTCCAGCAAGCCGGAAAGCCCCCGACCGCCTTCCAAAGCCAGGCCAAGGCGCAGGCGCGTCCATTGGAGCTGCCCGGACCCACACAGCACCGCCAGCTCTCGTGATTGCTTGAAGTGGCAAAATCCGTTGGTGTTAGAATGCACATCATGGGTAACACATCGGAGTACCTTCCATGAGTGATGCCACCTTCACCTTTCGCGTCGACGAGACCCTGAAGCACCAATTCGCCGACGCGGCAAAAGCCCGCGACCGCACGGG